>JAFMQQ010000402.1 GCA_017354595.1 Micromonosporaceae bacterium | reverse complement strand
GCGTACAAGAAGGTCACCGCGAGGAACGCCCGCAGTGGTAGTAGCACCCAGGCGGCCTGACCCAGGCGCGGGTCCCGACCCAGCCGCTGCCAGGCGCTCCTGAGCTGAGCCGATCGATTCGCCACTACCGGCCGCTGTCCGCGAAGGTGAGCTCCGGCGGCCTGCCGGATCGCGAATCAGCCACGGGTACAAGATGAGCATTCCGTGGCCCGGCTCGGCGCCGACTCCTCGCGCCTTCACCCGATCGGGTCGATCCGCGGCCGTTTGCCTGTTTCTTGCCGGTACCCGGGATCGCCGCGACCGGCGGCCGCGATCAACTGGCGTGTCAGGACGGCGTAGGGTTCGACCGGTCAACGGAGGGAAAGCCCGGGGCGAGGGAGGGGTTCAGGACTGCGATGAGACTGCGCCAGATGACCACCGAGGCCATCGACGAGGCGGTCGGACGATCGCGGCGCGCGGACCCGGTGGTCGGCGCCGCGGGTGGCCCCGCCGGAAACGCCCGGCTGACCGCCTGGACCGGGGCGGTGCTGTTCGTGCTGCTCGCGATCGAAGGCGTGACAATACTCAACATCCGCGGCCTGATCACCTGGCATCTGGCCATCGGCATCGTACTGATCCCACCGGTCCTGCTGAAGACGGCGAGCACCGGCTGGCGGATCCTGCGCTACTACACCGGCAGCCGGCCGTACCGCCAGGCGGGCCCGCCACCGCTGCCGCTCCGGATCCTCGGGCCGCTGGTCGTGGTCGCCTCCCTCGCCGTGCTCGGCTCCGGTACGGCGCTGATCTGGATCGGCCCGGCAGCAAGCCGGCACCCGCTGCTGGGCAGCACCGGCCGGGTCATCGACGCGGTAGCGATCCACAAGGCCACCTTCGTGGTCTGGCTCGGCGTGACCGCGCTGCACGTCCTCGGCCGGCTGGCACCGGCACTGCGGCTGACCCTCCCGGCCAGCGCGCGGGTACCGGGCCGGTTGTGGCGCGGCGGCACGATCCTGCTCACCATCGCCACCGCGGCCGCCGCCGCCATCATCGTTCTCGGCGCGGTCGGGCCCTGGCAGTTCCAGCGGGGCCACTGAACCCGGCTCCGGCCCTCGCCGGTACCGTCAGTCCACTCTGGACGGTCAACCCGGGTATCCGGGGTGGCGCGTCACGCCGAGGCCGCCGGCGCCGGCCGCTCCTGGTTGGCTTCCAGCCGCTCCACCAGGGCGGCGAACTGCCGGTGCAGTTCCTCGTGCTGAGCCGCCATCGCGGCGAAGTTCTTTGACAGGCTCTCCAGCAGGGCCTTGGCTTCCATGTCGGTGTTGAGGTCGTGCTGGGCCAGTTCGGCGGCGATCTGGTCGCTGCGCTTGGCGGCGATGAGCAGGATCGCGCCCTGCAGCGCGGCAAGGCAGCTGAGCACGAGGTTGAGCAGGATGAACGGGTACTTGTCGAAGCCGCTGCTGCGGTTCAGGCTCATCCACAGGCCGAGGAACGCCAGGGCGATGAAGACGAACGCCCATGAGCCCATGCCGTTGCGCATCTTGTCGGCGGCCCGCTCGCCCAGGCTCAGTTGGTCGTCGCTGCGAACCCCGGGATGGGTACGCCAGCCCGGAATCAGGCGGACGAGGCGGCTGGTCGAGGCACCGTCGGAGGCGGGAGTGGTCATAGATCAGGACGCTTGCATAGTTACCGAATCAGCGCAATCGTCCACACCGACCGGCCGGGGGATGGCGGCCAGGACGGCCGGCATCCCCCGCGATCGGCTGCGCAACAACCAGGCGTTCAGCCCTTGGTCCACTCCAGGTCCGGCCCGGTTGGCACGGGTACCGTCGGCACGACCATCGGGGCGGCCGCGGTCGGGTGCTGGCTGAAGGTCGCCAGTACGATGGCGATCTTGTCCTGCAGGTCGGTCGGCGCCCCGGAGAGGTAGTTGTTGAACAGGATCGAGAAGACCAGCCGCTGGCCGTCGGCGTCGGTGACGTAGCCGGAGAGCGCCGTGGCGCCGGTGAGCGAGCCGGTCTTCCCGTGCACGTTGTTCGCCGCCGGCGTGTTGCGCATCCGGTTGCGCAGTGTCCCACCGATCATCCGGTCCGGGTTGCCGGCGATGGGCAGCGCGTTGTACCAGGTCTGGAACCACGGCTTGGACTGTGCCGCGATCAGCACGTCGGTGATCTGCTGCGGCGCGATGTTGTCCCATCTGGACAGTCCGGAGCCGTCGGCCTGGCGCAGCTTCGTCATGTCCACACCGAACTTCGCCTTCATGTCGTCGGCGATCACCTGCAGCCCGGCGTCCCAGCTCCCCTCGCCCGCCTCGACCCGGCCCAGGGTCTTGGTCAGGATCTCGGCGTGCATGTTGTTCGACAGCTTGAGGAACGGCGTGTAGATCTCGGCGAGTGTCATCGAGTCGTGGCTGGCCAATGGTCGGGCCGTGGCGGGCGTGGCGAGGCCGGGCAGGGTGGCGCCGGTGACGTGCACACCGTGCGCGGCAAGCGCGCGGCGGAACAGGTCCGCGGCGTACCCGGTCGGCTCCCAGACCGCGACCCACTCCTTCGTCGAGCTGCCACCGACCGGTACGGTGCCGTCGATGATGATGTTGTTGGTGCCGTGGTCGCGGTGGATGGACAGGGTGTCGGTCCCACCGGCCGGTACGGTCGTGGACCGGTTGACCACCTTCACGTACCCGGTCTGCGGGGTGAGTGTCACCGTCGCCGGCTGCCCCGCGCTCGCGGCCGGGAACGCCTCGACGATGACCGTACCGGCGTCGTAGTCCGTGTCGCCGGCCGCGGACAGGGCCGAGATACCGGCGTCGTAGTACTGGTCCTCGTCGTCCCACGCCCAGCTGGTGCCGTACCGGACGTTGTCGAACCAGGTGTCGTCGGCGACCAGGTCGCCCTGCACGCTGCGCACACCCGAGGTGGCCACCTTCGCCGCCAGCTCGTCGTAGTCCGGGTAGAGCAGGGTCGGATCACCGGTACCGCGCAGGTAGATGTTGCCCTGCAGCACCGTCCCGTGCTGCGCGCCGGTCGCCAGCACGCTGGTGGTGAACCGGTGGTCGGGACCGAGCAGGTCGAGCGCCGCGGTCGAGGTGAAGAGCTTGGTGTTCGATGCCGGCAGCAGCCGCTCGTCCGGGTTGCGGGCGTACAGGACCGCACCGGTATCCGCCGTGCGGACCAGGACTGCGGCCTGCGCGCCGTCCAGCCTCGGGTCGGCCAGGATGCTGTCGATCGTGCCGGTCAGGTTGTCGACCGCACTCGCCGCCGCCGGTACCGTGGCCGCGGCCTTCTGGTACGGGTGGGCAGAGGCGGTCAGCACTCCGGCGAGCAGTACTGCCGCCAGGCTCGTCGGCAGGCCCACGGCCTTCCCGGCGGTCTTCCAGGCTGCGCGGTACATCGCGCACCTCCTTCGATGGATCGGGTGACAGGATCCTCCCACTTCCAGCCGCGTTAGGGAACTTTCTGCCAGCGACAACCGGCCGCCCATCTCGTCCGTCCGATGTGGACATACGGCGGAAGACCGGTTCGGCAATGGCGGGACAAAGACCACCGTGGGACGGCTGGTGTTACGCCGTCCCACGGTGGGTTGTTGTGCCTGGTCGGATCCGGGTCAGGACACGTTCAGTGCAGTGTCGTCGATGACGAACGAGGTCTGCAGCGAGACATCCTCCGTACCGGTGAACTGCAGGGTGACGGTCTGGCCGGCGAAGCCGGAGACGTTGAACGACTTCTGGCTGTAGCCGCTGGCGTGGTTGAGGTTGGAGTACGTGGCCAGCGTCGTCCCGCCGAGCGTGACGGTCAGCTTGTCGAACTGCGTCGTGGTCGTCGTCTCAGAGGTGTCGATGTGCAGGAAGAAGCTCAGCGTGTACGTGGTGCATCCGGCCGGGATGGCCACCGACTGGCTGATCCGGTCGGTGTGGGTGGTGCCGTACCCGTCGAGCCAGGCGTCCCAGGAGCCGGAGTGGGTCGGCTCAGAGCCGCCGTACTGCCCGATAACGGCCGGGGTTTCAG
>JAFMQQ010000062.1 GCA_017354595.1 Micromonosporaceae bacterium | reverse complement strand
GACTGAGCCGCCCGGCCAGCTCGGCCCGGGGCCGCGAGCGGACCTGGCGGCGTCACGCCGGCTGGGTGAGGCCCAGTTCCTGTGCGCGCTCCCAGACCGGTGCCATCGCCGCCTCCGGGTCACGATGGAAGGCGCTGGCGCGCAGCCGGACGAAGGTGCAGTTGCCGACCCGCTCCAGGATCGCCTGGCGCCGCAGCACCTGCGCGAACCCGTCACCGTGGTACGGGTCCCCGTCGCACTCGATGGCCAGCCGCCGCCCGTCCGGTGCAGCGATGACGAAGTCGATCCGGAAGTCGCCGATCCGGAACTGTGGCACCGGGCGCAGCCCGCGCTCGTGCAGCGCTCGCAGCACGGCGCGCTGGAAATCGTTGTCGCACGCGCTCTCCTCGGCGGAGGCGTCAACAGGCCGAGCCGGCGCGCTCTCCTGCGCGGGGGCGCTGGACGGGCGGGCGAGCGGGTCACCGGCGGGCGGTGCGGCGGGTGGGCGCTGGTACCAGGTCAGTAGCAGGGCGCGCGCGTCGTCGGCGGCCAGCGCGGCCGGGTGTACCGAGTGGAACAGCCACATCTGGTCCCGCCCGCGGGAGGCGGCCACGTTGATCCGGCGGTGGTAGTCGCGCTTGGTGAACGCACCAATCTCACCCGGCTCGCCCGCGACCACCATCGAGATGAGTACCACGTCCCGCTCGTCGCCCTGGAAGGTGTACGGGTCGCCGACCCGCAACGCCCGCCGCTCCATCTCCTCCGGGCCGATCTGTTCCCGGATCCGGTGCTGCAGGTACGCCGCCTGCCCGCTGCTGGAGAGCAGGCTCACCACGCCGAGGGTGCGGCCGGCGTATGCGGGGTCGGCGACGATGCCGGCCAGGCGGGTCAGCAGTGCCTCCGCTTCGGCCACGTTCACCTCGCCGAACTCGGGCAGCTGCTCGCGCAGCCCGCCCGGCACGTAGACCGCGTTGACCGGCGCGCCCGGCAGCCCACCCAGATCCGCGCGCATTCCTGACTGGGCGTGCCCTCCCGGGGCGCGCATTCCTGACTGGGCGTGCCCTCCCGGGGCGCGCATTCCTGACTGGGCGTGCCCTCCCGGGGCGCGCAATGGCTGGATCTTCCCGTCGTAGTAGTGCTGGCTGGAGAAGGAGATGATCGCCGGTACGCAACGGAAGTGCTCGGTCAGCAGGATGCGCTCGGGCGAGCGGCGCACCGCGTGGTCGTACAGGCTGCTCTCGGTGTCGAAGTGCTCCGCCGACGGTACCCCGGAAAGATGCGCATCGATCAGCGCGCGTACCCGGTCGGCCGGCATGCCGACCAGCTGCGGTCCGATCTGCTGGTCATCACCGACCACGACGGCGCGCTTGGCCAGGGTCAGCACCGGCAGCGCGAAGATGTCCGCCTGCGACGCCTCGTCCACGATGACCACGTCGAAGACCTGTTCCCCGGCCTGAAACTGTTCCAGCGCCCGGTCGACGGACATCACCCAGACCGGTACCGCGGTGACCGCCTCGGCCATCGCCCGCTGCGCCACCGCCTGCCAGTGCGCCGCGCTCTTGCCGGTGCCCTTGCCAATCTTGCGCAGCGCCGCGGTCCAGTCGGCGAGCGCGGCCTTCTTCTCGTCATCGAGGGTACGGGCCACCGAGAGCCAGGCCGAGCCGACCACCAGTTCACCGGTCAGCCGCCGGATCCGCTCCCGGCACCGCTCGCTCCGGCGCCCCAGGGCGGCGGTGTCCACTGCGCCGACCGTCTCCTCGAACCAGGTCTGCGCCTGCCGCCACTGCCAGGCGCGCAGCGCCTGCCCGCCATCGGTCGGCAGCATCTCACCGGCGCCGATCCGGGCAGTCCACTGTGGAGCGACGGTGGCCAGCCGATCGGAGAGCTCGGCGAAGCGTTCGGCATCCGGCCGTACCGTCCACAGTCGACGGATCTCGGTGAGCGCCTCGTCCCAGGCGCCGAGGTCGTCGGCGCGCCAGGCCGCGGAGAGCTCCGCCAGGACCGGACTCGCCGTGGTCGCTACCCGGTCCAGCCAGCCGGCGAGCGCGTCCCGCTCGGCGGCCAGCCGGTCGGCGAGCAGGACGTTGCCGCATGCCTCGACGGCGCCGGCCAGCTCGCCCAGCGCCCGCGCGTCGACCGCGCGCTCACATCGCGGATAGACCACGACCAGACGCTGGTACAGCGCCGGCCAGCCGCGCCGCTCCCAGTCCAGCGCGTCGACCGCGGTGGTGAGCAGCCGGCCCGCCCACACCTCCGGCTCCCCCGTCTCGGTCGGTACCGGCGCGCCGAGCCGCTCACCCCACTCCGCCCAGCGGGTGGCGAGCTGGCCGCGCAGCTGGATCCGTTCGACGAAGGCGACCACCAGTTCCACGTCGGCGGCGGTACGCAGTGCCTCACCGTCCACTGTGCACGTTGCCATCAGGCGCTTGGCCGGGCTACCGAACAGCCCACCGGCCCGCTTGCCTTCGGCCAACCGGGCGCGCAGTTCCGCCAGCTCGGCCAGCAGCCGGCGCGGCTGGGCCGCCTGCTCCGCCGGTACCGACACCCGCCGGCCGGAGAGGTAGCTGGTGCGCCGGCCCAGCTCCGCCAGCAGCTGCTGGCAGGCGCGCACGTGCTCCTCCCACACGCCACGCCAGCTCGGGTCCAGTACCAGCCGGCCGAGCCGGTCGGTCCAGTCGCCCTCCCGGCGGGCCAGTTCGTCGGCGGCGGTACGCAGCGCCCGGGTCAGCTCGGCCAGCCCATCCTCGCCCAGCTCGCGTACCCCGTCCGCGGCGATACCCCGGTCCAGCAGCGCCTCGGTCACCTTGCGCGCGTCGCGCAGCGCGTCGCGGCGGGCCAGCAACTGCTCGCCGGTCGGCAGCTGGCCGTCGACCGGCAGGTACCCGACCGCGGCGCCACGGTCGGCCGGGCTCACCCGGCGGACCAGATCGAACAGCTGCCCGAAGCCGGCCGCGTCGAGCGGGGCAGGGGTACCGGGCGGCACACTGTCCGGTACCAGCGCCAGCTCCGGCTCGTGGCGACGCAGCCACTCGCCCACCTCAGCTGCGGTGCGGGTACCCCCGTCGATGTCATAGGTTTCGGCCTCGCGCTGGGCCGCGGCGCGCAACCCATCCTGGGTCTGCGCCAGCTCCTCCTCGGCCCGCTCGATATCGGCGAGCAGCCGGGAGACCCAGGCTGTCTCGGCCTGCTTGTCCAATGTGGCCGCCCGGTCGGCCAGCTCCCGGGCGGCGGTCTGCAGCTGCACCAACTGGTCGGCGGAGCGCCCCAGTACCGCCAGGCACAGCGGTTGGATCTGGTCCGGCAGCCCGTCCCGCAGCACCCGCAGCGGATCCTCCTTCTGCGCCAGCACCAGTACCCGCTTGCCGTGCGCGAGCAGGTGGCAGATCAGGTTGCGGATGGTGTGCGTCTTGCCGGTGCCGGGCGGACCCTGGACCGCCACGCTGGGATGTTCGGCCAGCCGGCGCGCGATCGACTCCTGCGCCTCATTGGTCGGCAACGGCATCAACAGCCGGTCGCCGGTCGCGCGCCACAGCTCGGCCTCACCGTCCACAAGGGAGAGTTGGCTGGGCCGGTGGGCCAGGATGCTGGAGAGCGCACCGGGGGCAGCGCCCTCGTCCAGCGCGGAGCGCAGCTGCTCCAGGAACCGGCGCACCATCCGTTGCCGGGGCCGGACGAACAGCACCCAGCCGTCCTCGATGTCCTTTGTGGTCAGTGCCAGCCGGCGCAGGGCGCGGGTGGTGAAGTCCCGCCGCTCCGGCTCGTCCCACGGGTCGATCTCGACGTTCAAGGTGCGCGCGGGGGGCGCGCCATCGGTCGCCCCGCCGCTGCCGCCCATCTCCAGCAGGTCGGTCACCCGCCGGTTGTCCAGGTCGGCCAGCGCATCGGGCTGCAGCCGCGGCGGGCCCTGCGGGGTGACCGCGACGGTCCCGCGTTCGGCGTCGTACTCGATCGCCATCGGCGTGGCCAGCAGCGGGTACCGGATCCGCTCGCCGGCGACCTTGGTGGACAGGATCGCGTGGCCCCAGACCAGCTCGACCCGGGTGGCATCGACGTCCAGCCGGTGGCGCAGGTCGTACAGCCGGTCGTGCAGCCGGCGGGTCGCCTCCGCGGCGGCGACCTGCCTGGCCCACGGCCGCCAGGTCCGCTCCAGCCACTCCGCCAGCAGGGCCCGGAGGTCGGTCCGGCTGTTGCCGGTCGCCGCGCCGTCCGCCAGCCGCGGCTCGTCGGCGCTGGACAGGTCCCAGATCAGATGAGGTACCAGCGCCGCCGGGATCTCCGGGTCGGCGGGCGAGGCCGGCCGGCCCACCCGCAACCAGGAACCTGCGGGCCCCTCGGGCCCCACCTCGCACCCGGGATGCACCGGCAACTCGTCGCGCCACCAGGCATCACCGGTCGGCACGGTGCGTACCGGCTTCTCCACCAGGGCGCGCACTGCGAGCAGGTAATCAGCGAGGCGCACCGCCCGCGCGCGTACCTCCTCCGGGGTATCCAGGCGTTCACCGACATGCATACCGTCGACGGTACCAACCCTCGACCTCGATACCCTGTGGCAATCGGCGGTTGACAGCGTCGAAACTCTGTATGACCCTTGTCCATGGAAGCGCTCCCACAGTGCCTTCTGCCGGCTCCACCCACCCCGCCGGCGGGACCGGCTCCCACACGTCCAAGGGTCACCAATGACGGTTACCGAACTGCCTCCGCGGGTCCGCCCGCTGCCACCCGACGCGCCCACCCTCGCCGACGTGGCGAAACTGGCCGGCGTCTCCATCGCGACCGCGTCCCGGGTGCTGAACAACTCGGCCCGGGTCAGCGCCGGAGCTCGCCAGCAGGTACGCAGCGCCGCCACCCGACTCGGATACGTCCGGCACCGGGCCGCCCCGAGTCACCCCCGCCAGAAGATCCGCTCGGTCGCCGCGATGCTCTACGCGAACTGCGACCGGATCTTCGCCGACCCGTTCTTCGCCCGGCTGATCTGCGGATCCACCGAGGAGCTCGCCTCCCACGGGGTACCGATGATGCTGATCGCCGTCAACGACGAACGGCTGCCCCTTGTCCAGCAGTATGTCCATAGTGGACATTTCGACGGCGTGGTGGTGCTCGCCGACCACGGGTCCCACCCGCTGGCCGAGTCGCTGCCCACCTACGGCATCCCGATGACGCTGGTCGGCACCCCGTCCACCGGTGTCCCGGTCTCCTTTGTGGACGCCGACAACCGGGCCGGTGCCCGCACCGCGGTGGAGTACCTGATCCGGCAAGGGCGCCGGTCCATCGGTACGATCGCCGGCCCCCCGAACAAGCCGGTGGGCGCCGACCGGCTGGCCGGCTACCGGGAAGCGCTGTGGTCGGCCGGGATGACCGAGCTCCCGATCGCGTACGGGGACTGGAGCCAGGCCTCGGGCGTGCACGCCATGTCCCGCCTGCTCGACCAGCGACCCGGGCTGGACGCGGTCTTCGTCGCCTCGGACGTGATGGCGACCGGCGCGCTCTATGTCCTGCAGCGCGCCGGCCGGCGGGTACCGGACGATGTCGCCGTGATCGGCTTCGACGACCTGGCGCTGGCCGCGCACACCCGGCCCCGGCTGACCACGGTCCGGCAGCCGATCGAGCAGTACGGTGCGGTCGCCGCGCGGTTGCTGCTGGACATCCTCGACCACGGCTCGACGGCGAACGGTGCGACCCTGCTGCCGACCAGCCTGGTGGTCAGGGAGTCGGCCTGACCTGGCCGGTCTGGCTGGCCTGCCAGGCCCGGGTCATCGCCCGCTCGGCGAAGAACGAGCAGAATGGCACGGTGCCGGCCAGCAGCACCAGCAGCATCCGCAGCAGCGGCAGGCGCAGCCGCACCGTGAGCTCGAAGGCGAACGCCAGGTAGACCACGTAGAGCCAGCCGTGCAGGAAGCCCAGTACGGCGGCCGGGCCGGGGGTGTTGCCCCACAGGTCCAGCGGGGTGGCGACGAAGACCAGCGGGATGAGCAGGGTACCGGTCACCCAGGCCATCACCCGGTAGCGGATGAGCACCGAGCGGCGTACCGGACGGGGCGCCCGCGGCCCGGCCCCACCCCGGCCGGTCTGCTCCGGGCCGGTCTGCTCGGGGCCGGTCTGTGTGGCTGCCACCGGCCGAGCGTATGCCAACCACCGGCAATGCCGTACGGCACCCCCCAACTGGCGCGGTCGGGTACGCTGTCCGCTGGTAGTGCAATTTCAGCAGAGGAGTCACATGGCTCAGGGAACCGTGAAGTGGTTCAACGCGGACAAGGGCTTCGGTTTCATCACCGTCGATGGTGGCGGCGCCGACGTATTCGTCCACTTCACCGCCATCCAGTCCTCAGGCTTCCGCAGCCTGCAAGAGAACCAGCGCGTCGAGTTCGAGATCGCCCAGGGCGCCAAGGGGCCGCAGGCCGAAGCCGTCCGCCCGATCTGAGCCGCCCGCGACATCTGATGGGGCTGTCGACTCCGGGATCGAATCGTTCCCGGGGCCGGCAGCCTCATTGATTCATCGGGCTCGCCGGTAGGGTTGACCGCAGGTGCGCCGGGAAGTCTGGTCGGCAACAACCGTCGGCGACCATCCGGAGACCTGAATGAGCGACGTCGGACCCTTCGGCCTGATCGTCGCGCTGGTCGGGCTCGCCATCGCGGTGGCCGTACTCTCCAACCGGCTCAGCGAACGGGTCCGGGTACCGGCGCCCGCCTTCTTCCTGATCGGTGCCGCGCTCGCCTCGGACCTGGTACCCGCGCTCTCGCACACTCCGGTGCTCACCGTGCAGCGGGTGGTCACCGTCGCGCTGATCCCGATCCTGTTCGACGGTGGGATGCACATCGGCTGGCGCCGGTTCCACACCGCGGCCGGTGCGATCGCCTGGATCGGTGTCGCCGGCACGCTGGTCACCGCCGGCGCGGTCGCCCTCCTCGCACACCTGCTGTTCGGGCTGGGCTGGCTGACCGCGATGCTGCTGGGCACCGCGCTCGCCCCGACCGACCCGGCGGTGGTCTTCTCGGTGCTCGGCAAGCGGGAGATCAGCGGCCGCTCCGGCCTCATCCTGGAGGGCGAGTCGGGCGCCAACGACCCGGTCGGCATCGCGCTGATGGTCAGCCTGCTCGGGGAGGCGGGTACCACCGGCTGGTACGCGGTCGGCCACGGGGTGCTGGTGTTCCTGGAGCAGATCGCGATCGGTACCGCCGTCGGTGTGGTCGGCGGCTTCCTGCTGCTGCAGTTCATGCGGCGGGTACCGCTGCCGAGCGAAGGGCTGTACCCGCTGCGTACCTTCGCCTCCGCGCTGGCGCTGTACGGGCTGGCGACCGTCGCGCACGGCTCCGGCTTCCTCGCCGTCTTCCTCGCCGGGATCCTGGTGGGTGACGCGCACGCGCCGTACAAGACCGAGATCACCCGGTTCCACTCGGCGCTGGCGAGCCTGGCCGAGATCGTGGCCTTCGTCGGGCTCGGGCTCACCATCCAGCTGCACCGCCTCAACGACGGCGCGGCCGCCCTGGTCGGCCTGGTCCTCGCCGTGCTGCTGGCGCTGGTGGTACGCCCGGTGCTGGTCGGCCTGCTGAGCCTCGCGATACGGCTGCGTACCGGGGAGCGGGCGTTCGTGCTCTGGGCCGGTCTCAAGGGCGCGGTGCCGATCCTGCTCGGCACCTACCTGTTCACCGCGCGGATCGCCGACGCGAGCCGGATCTACGACATCATCTTCGTGGTGGTCGCCTTCTCCGTCATTGTCCAAGGTGGACTGGTACCGGCGGCGGCGCGCCGGCTCGGGGTACCGATGCGGATCCTGGAACCGGAGCCGTGGTCACTTGGGCTGCGCTTCCGGCACCGGCCACACGGCATCCACCGGTACACCGTGGCTGCCGGCTCGGTCGCCGACGGCGCCACCATCGCCGACCTGCCGCTCGGCGAGCAGGCGTGGGTCAGCCTGGTCAGCCGGGACGGGCAGCTGGTGCAGGTACGGGGGGACACCCGGCTGCACGCCGGGGACGAGGTGCTGGTACTGGCTGACGCGGACGGGACCGGGACAGACGGGGGCGCCCCGGCTGGGCTGTTCACCCCGCCGGGGCGCCTTGACGCTCCCGGTCGGCGCGCCCCGGAGGGGCACACCCCGGCCGACTCCTGACCGCTACGCGCCCCGGGAGGGCACGCCCCAACCAGGCCGCCGGCCGACCGTTCCCGCTATCGGGAGAGTGGTCCGCGCCCGCTGGGCTGGGACTCCCGGTTCGGCATGCGCTGTTGTTCCTCGCGCCTGATCGCCTCGTTAGCACGGGTCCAGTCACGACCATCCGGTTCGCGACCGGCGTGCATTCCGGTGCTGCCCATTCCTGCGTGCGCGGGTTCGCCCGCGCGCGTACCCATGCTCGGTCCGGCGTACTGCGGCTCATAGCGTGTCGCACCCTGCTGTCGATGCTGTTCGTGCTCCTCCCGCCCGGCGTGCTCCCAGGCCCGGGCCAACGACCATATGGTCGCGGCCGCCAGGGCGATGATCAGGATCGCCCATGCCGGGTAGCGCGGCAGGAAGAAGAAGCTGGCGACGGCGGACGCCAGGGCGACGAGTACGGCCCAGGCGCGGACTGCGACGTTGCCGGAGAACAGTGCCAGCGCGGTGATGATCGCGACGGCCCCGATGACGAGGTTGACCCAGCCAAAGCCTCGGTTGCTCAGGTGGTACGGATAATGCAGCGGCAATGTTCTGAAGAACGTCAGCCGGCGCATCCCGGCGATCCCCTCAAACAGCTGGAATACACCGGTGAGCAGCAGCAGGGAGGCCGGAAGGATGTGCCCAATGCGGTTCAGCATCGAGCCTCCGCCGCCCTGGCCGCGAGTGTCACCACCCCGGCCGCGCATGGCGACAGTACCTTCACTGGTGGTGTGTGCCATGGTTCCCCCTTCCAAGGACACTCACGCCGAAGCTAGTCCGTGATAGGGGGGTAGGACTACTTTGCTGGTGGTAGAGACTGTCTTGTCACAGTTGGCCCCTTGGATGGTTAGCTCAATTGGCGCACCATTCGCGGGCGGCATCACGAGATGACGCCAATGCCCGGGTCACATAGCCTGTCCCGGTGTCGGTAATCGATAACCTGGTGGCCAACGCCCGGCAGCACGAACAGAACTTCGACAAGGGCGATCTGCCGATCCCACCGGCGACGGGCGTCGCGGTGCTCGCCTGCATGGACGCGCGGATTAACACGTACGCGATACTCGGCCTCAGCGAAGGGGACGCGCACATCATCCGCAACGCAGGCGGCGTGGTCACCGAGGACGCGCTGCGCAGCCTGGCGATCAGCCAGCGGTTGCTGGGTACCACCGAGGTCGTCCTGGTCCACCACACCGACTGCGGCATGCTGACCTTCACCGACGATGGCTTCAAGGCGTCGATCGAGGCGGAGACCGGGATCAAGCCGGCCTGGGCGGCGGAGTCCTTCACCGACCTGGACACGGACGTGCGCCAGTCGATCGGCCGGATCCTCGCCGATCCGTTCATCCCACACAAGCAGTCGGTGCGCGGTTTCGTGTACGACGTGAAGACCGGCGGCCTGCGCGAGGTTGCGCGCTGACCAGGACTTCTGTCCACTGTGGAGAGACAGCCGGCGAACGGAGCCTGATGAGCGTCACATCGGCCGACTTCGGCCGCCTCATGCCATCCAAGATCACGCTCGCGGACGTGGCGGCGATGGCGGAGCTGGATGAGCATCACCGGTACGAGCTGACCAGTGAAGGTGTGCTCGTTGTCAATGTGCCGCCGTCGCCTGCGCACCAGCGTGTCATCATGCTGCTCATCGCATGGCTGTTGCGGCACGGCTACTCAGCGACGCAGATCTTCACCGCTGTCGGGATCTTCACCGGCGGCGGGCGGCAGCCTGACTTGACGGTCTGGGCCACCACCGATCTGCCGGTGGCGATCGAGGCGACGTATGCCGACACGGCCAACCTGGTGCTCGCGGTCGAGATCGTGTCGCCATCGTCGAAGGTTGAGGACAAGGTGCACAAGCGCGAGGAGTACGCCCGCGCCGGCATCCCTCGCTACTGGCTGGTCGAGCAGGACCAGCCGCAGAC
>JAFMQQ010000401.1 GCA_017354595.1 Micromonosporaceae bacterium | reverse complement strand
TCGCTGACCCTGCTCGGCGACCTGGCGCAGGGTACCGCGCCGTGGGCGGCGACGGACTGGGCGCAGACGCTGGTACACCTGGGCAAGCCGGCGGCCCGGGTGGTACCGCTGACGCTCGGCTTCCGGGTACCCGGTGCGGTACTGGAGCTGGCGAACCGGCTGCTGCCGGCGCTGGCGGTGGACGTACCGGCCGCCCGGTCGCTGCGCCACGACGGCTGGCTCGCGGTACGGCAGGTGTCCGATGTGGACAGTTCGGTACCGGCGGCGGTACGCGAGGCACTGGAGCTGGAGGGCTCGGTGGCGGTGATCGCGGCGGAGGGCTCGGCGCAGCGGCTGGCTTCGGCGCTGGACCGGGCCGGGATCCCGAACAGCGGCGCCGAACAGCAGGCGCGGGTGACCGTACTGCCGGCGACGCTGGCGAAGGGGCTGGAGTACGACCACGTGATCGTGGTGGAGCCGGCGGAGATCGTCGATGCGGAACCGCGCGGGCTGCACCGGCTGTACGTGGTGCTGACCCGCGCCGTCTCCCGGCTCGCCGTGCTGCACACCCGCCCGCTGCCCGGCCCGCTGTCGCCCCCAACCGCACAACTTCATTGAAGTTGGGGTTATCGCGCAGCGATTAACCCCAACTTCAATGAAGTTGTGCCAGCCGAGTGTCAGGATCAGGCTCGACGGGAAGGAGAACGACCATGAGGGTCAGCGACTACCCGACCGGCATCGCCAACTGGGCCGATGTCGGCTCGCCCGATGTGCAGCGCTCGGCTCGCTTCTATGGCGAGCTCTTCGGCTGGGACCCCCGGGTCTCGCCCACTCCCGAGGCCGGCGGCTACACGATCTTCCACCAGGGCGACGCGGCGGTCGCCGGGCTCGGCCCGCTGCAGGGCCCGGACCAGCCCCCCGCCTGGACGATCTACATCGCCACCGACAACGTGGACGCCACCGCGGCCAAGGTGGAGGGAGCGGGCGGCCGGGTGCTGATGGCGCCCTTCGATGTCATGGACCAGGGCCGGATGGCGATCTTCATGGACCCGTCCGGCGCGGTCTTCGGCGCCTGGCAGAAGATCACCTTCCCTGGCGCACAGCTGAAGGATGAGCCCGCCTCGCTCAGCTGGGTGGAGCTGATGACCCGGGACACCGATTCCTGCCAGCAGTTCTACGGCGCGGTCTTCGGCTGGGAGCCGCAGGTCTACCCGATGAACGGCGAGCCCTACACGGTGTTCCAGATCGGCGGTGGCAAGTCCGCGGCCGGGATGATGGCGATGAGCAACGGGCAGTTCCCGGCCGACGTACCGGCGCACTGGATGCTCTACTTCGAGGTCGATGACGTGGACGCCACGGTGGCGAAGATCCAGGAGCTGGGTGGCACCGTCGCCATGCCGCCGACCAGCGTGCCCGAGGTGGGCCGGTTCGCCACCGCAGTCGATCCCACCGGGGCGTACTTCTCGGTCATCAGCTCGGAGTCGGCGCCGACCGCGCCGGCCTGACCGGTACCACCAGCGGGCCGTGCCCGGTGTCGACCACGGTCACCCGGGCCCGGTAGTGCTCGCTCAGCAGTTGCTCGGTGAGCACTTCGCGCGGCGGGCCGGCGGCGACCAGCCTGCCGTCGACCAGTAGCACCAGGCGGTCGGCGTACCCGCCGGCGACGGAGAGGTCGTGCATGGTGGAGAGCACGGTCAGCCCTCCGTCCCGCCGCAGCTGGTCGACCAGGTCGAGCACATCCTGCTGGTGCCCGATGTCCAGCGCGGTGGTCGGCTCGTCCAGCAGCAGCAGGCTGGCGCCCTGAGCCAGAGCGCGGGCGAGGAAGGCGCGCTGCCGTTCGCCGCCGGACAGCGACTCCAGCCGCCGGCCGGCGAGGCCGGCGAGATCGAGGCGCTCCAGCACCGCGTCGACGGCGGCCAGGTCGGTCGCCGACTCGCGGCCCAACGGGGCGATGTACGGGGTACGGCCGAGCAGCACGTAGTCGAGTACCGCCATGCCCGGCGGTACCACCGGATCCTGCGCGACGGTCGCCACCAGCCGGGCCCGGTCCCGGCGCGGCAGCCGGCGCAGCGGGGTGCCGAAGAGCCGGATGGCGCCGCCGAACGCAACCAACCCGCCGACCGCGCGCAACAGGGTGGACTTGCCGGCGCCGTTCGGGCCGATCACGGTGACCCAGGAGCCTTCGGGCACGGTGAGGTCGACGCCGTGCAGGATCGGCTGCCCGTCCAGCGCAACGCTCACCCTTTCGAGCTCGACCGGATCGCTCACCGCAGCCGCCGGGTGGTGCGCAGCACCACGATGAAGAAGGGCGCCCCGAGGAACGCGGTTACCACACCGATCGGGATCTCGGCCGGCGCCAGCACGGTGCGGGCGGCCAGGTCGGCCAGGGCCATGAACGCGGCGCCGAAGAGCATCGACAGCGGCAGGATCACCCGGTAGCTGGAGCCGGCGAGCAGCCGTACCGTGTGCGGCACGATCAGCCCGACGAAGCCGATCAGCCCGGAGACCGAGACCGCGGCGGCGGTACCCAGCGAGGCGACCACGATCAGCGTGTACCGGATCCGGGTCGGGTGTGCGCCCAGGCTCGCCGCCTCCTCGTCGCCGACCGAGAGCACGTCGAGCTGGCGCCGCAGGGCGAGCACCACGATCGCCATCAGCACCGTGTACGGCAGCAGCAGCAACACGTCATGCCAACCGGCGGTGGTGAGCCGGCCCATGATCCACGTGTACACCTCGCGGATGGTCTGCGCGTACCGCTGCTGCAGGTACCCCTGGATCGCGGTGAAGAAGCTGGTGACCGCGACACCCGCCAGGATCAGTACCGCCGGGGTGCGGTACCGGCCGCCGGTGGCACCCAGGAGGTAGGTCAGCAGCACGGCGAGCAGTGCGCCCGCGAAGGCCGCCAGCGGTACCAGTACCGGGGTGCCCGGCCCGCCGGTGATCTCGGTGGCGGCGAAGCCGTGCTCCGCGGCGATCGCCGCGGTGGCCCCCATGCCCGCGCCGGCCGCGACACCCAGCAGGTACGGGTCGGCCAGCGGGTTGCGGAACATTCCCTGGTAGGTTCCGCCGGCCATGGCCAGGGTGGCGCCGACCAGCAGCCCGAGGCAGACCCGGGGCAGCCGGAGGTCGGTGACGATCGCAGCCTCCCGAGTGGACAGTCCACTGTGGATGTCCACGCCGGGTACCAGGTCGAGCAGTTGCCGTACGATGCCCAGCGGGCCCAGCCGTACCGGGCCGAGGGCGAGACCGGCGAGCGCGGCGATCGTGACCGCGAGTACGCCGGCCAGCAACCAGCCCACGGACAGGCGCTCCGGCCGGCGGTGCGGGGCTTGCCCGCGCCGCACGCCGGCCGCCGGAGCCGACTTCCCCCCGGCGGCATCGTTGCCGGCCGCCTTCGCCGGTGCCACGGTCACGAGGTGGGCACCTTGCTCACCGCGCCGGCGATCGTCTGCGCAAGGTCGACGATGCGCGGCCCCCACCGGGAGGCGATGTCGTCGTCGAGCGGTACCACGTGGCCGGCGCTGACCGCGGTCAGGTTCGACCAGCCGGCCCGCTTCGCCACCGATACCGCCGACTGCTGGCAACATCTGGTATCGGCCAGAAAGATCAGGTCCGGGTTGGCGTTGATCACCGTCTCGGCGGAGAGCTGCGGGTAGCCGGTACTCGCCTTGTCCGCGCCATCGGCGATGTTGACCAGGCCCAGCTGGGCCAGGATCGAGCCGATGAAGGTCTTCGAGGTGGCCGAGTACAGGTCCGGGCCGAACTCGATGAAGTAGGTCAGCGGCCTGGCCCGCTTCGGTACCGCCGCCACCACCTTCGCCAGTGCCTGCTGCTCGTGCTGTACCTGGGCCTGCGCACCACCCACGTGGCCGGTGAGCTGACCCAGCTCGCGCAGTTGCGCGTACGACTCATCCAGCGTCTTGGCCGCCGGTGCCTGGAACACCGGGATCTGCAGCCGGGTCAGCTGATCCTTGATCTTGTTGATGTCGTCCGAGATCACCA
>JAFMQQ010000400.1 GCA_017354595.1 Micromonosporaceae bacterium | reverse complement strand
GGCCGCCTCCGGAAACACGATCAACCTCGTACCGAAGATGCTCGGGCCCGGTCCGGCCGCACCGGCGCCGGTACTGGGCCGGCGGTGGCGGTGCCCGCAGAACTACTGCGCCAGCTTCGGCGACCCGGCGGGCAACGGCGACTCCGGACGCGAGCGCGGCGGCCATCGGACGCAGCCGCCGGCCCAGCTGCGCGGCGGGGTGCCGTACTGCCCGCGCCACGGTGAACAGCTCACCGATCTCGGGCCGGCGCCACGGGCGGTGGCGCTCGCGGTGAAGGTGAACGACATCGTGTGGCACCGGTTCGTGCTCACCGAGGCGGCGCCGGTCGTGGTCGGTCGGGCGCCGGAGGATCCAGGCGGTGTCATCATCGGCCTCGCGCTGGACGAGCGTGGCCTGCGCTGGGTCAGCCGCAACCACGTCCAGCTGGAGTTGCGCGGCCACCGGCTGCAGGTCACCGATATCAGTACCAACGGCACCACACTGCTGCGCCGCACCGAGCCGGGCGAGCAGCCACGCCGGACACCGCTGGAGCATGGCGAGAGCGCGCCGATCGCCGAGTGGGACACCGTCGAGCTGTACGACGGCATCGAGCTGGCCCGGGCGATCCGCTCCGCCGGCCCGGCACCGGGCGCGCCGACCGACTCGGTGATGACCGACGCGCCGACCACCCGGATCGGCTGACCTGGTCCGCCTGGCGCGTGGGCCGGTCGGCCAGCCCGCAGGTGGGCCGGGCCGGGAGCCGGAAAGCGGATCAGGCGCCGGTACGCGGGCGCAGCGCGATCGCCTGCAGGAAGATCGAGCCGACCTGGCTCGGGTCCTTGGCGACGAACGCTCCACCACCCCCGGCCGCCTGGACGATCTGGTCGAGCTCGGGCTTGTTCACCTCGGGCCCGATGCCCAGCAGGACCACCTCGACCGGTCGCTTCGGATCCACGATCTGCTGCAGCTGGCTGCGCAACTGGGCCAGCGTGAGCCCGCCCGGGTTGTCGTTCTGCCCGTCGGTCATCACGATGACCGAGTTGACCCGGGTCGGGTCGTAGCCATTCTGAACGGTCTTGTACGCGGCCAGCACGGTGTCGTAGAGGCCGGTGTTGCCGTTGGCGATCGGCTGGACGCCGCCCAGCGCCCGGTTCATCTGGTCCCGGCTGTCGCCGAGTGGGCGCAGCGGACTCACCTCGCGGTATGGCTTGTTGCCGTCCAGTTGGGTGGCGAAGACCCAGAGTCCGACCACCCAGTCGTCCCCGAACAGCTGCAGCCCCTGCTGCGCGGCGCGTACCGTCACCTGCTCCCGGGTCAGCCCGCCGGCGGTGGGCACCGGGGTCAACATCGAGCCCGAGACGTCGATGACGCTCAGCGCCCGGCCCGGTCTGGTCACCGAGTCCCACGAGGAGAGCACCTGCTCGACCACGTTCGACTGGACCGGCTCGCCCGGCGCCAGCGGACCCTTCGGCGCGCCCTGGCCGGTAGGGAAGCCGGCGCCGTAGGTGCCGTCCGGCGCCCGGAGGCCCTGCTTGGCCAGCTCATCCCGGAACTGCTGCCCGGTCAGCGCCGATCGCAGGTCGCCGGCGAGGGCGACCAGCCCGGCCGACGCGCCGGGCAGTACCGCGTACGGGTAGTCCATCGCCAACGGCGCCGGGTTGACGTACAACTCGGCCAGCGGTACCGCGGGCTTGCCGCCGTTGTACGCGATCACCGCCTGCTCGGTCAGCGGTGCGGCCGCCAACCCGTTCGCCAGCGCCTGCGGATCGGGCGTGGCCGGGAACTTGTCGAGCAGGTCGGTGCGGGCCGCGGACTTCGCGACAGCGAGTGCGCGCAGCGCCGCCACCGTGTTCTGCTGGGCGGCGGCGCCGGTGCCCTGCGCGGCGGCGGACAGGGCAAGCAGCCCGGAGAGGCCGGAGGCGTCCCGCAGCGGGTCGACGATACCGGCGTGCAGGGCGGTCGGGCCGGAGAGCCGGGCCAGCAGCTGTGGCCAGGTGAGTGTCGCCTGCGGCCAGCCGAGCTGGCTCGCCACGGGCTGCGGCATGGCGAGGACCACCGGACTCTGGGCAACCGAGCTGGCGACCTCCGGGACCAGGTCGGCGCCGACCTGCTTCACCCGCTCCAGCCAGACCGATGAGTCGGGGATCCACACCGTCGGTACCTGCGCGGTGCTGGCGGGCTGGCCGAGTCCGGTCAGAGTGGCGTTGTGCCGTGCGGCGAGGGTGGCTGCCAGGTCGGCCGGCTCGACGCCGGTGACCGCCACGCTGACACACGGACCCCGGTCCGCCTGCCACTTGCTGGCGGTCGCCGAGACCGCCGGGACGATCTCCGGCGCGGCCGCGATGGTGAGCGCCTGCCGTTGCCCGCTGCACGACTGCAGGTTCAGGTGGCGGTACGCGACCCAGCCGCCGAGCCCGAGCGCGAGCACCACCATTACGGCGCTGAACCCACCGACGACGCCCTGGAACCGCCGGTGCCGCCGGTGCCGTCCGGTCATCGACGCACGTCCCGGTTCGGCCCGCTACCCAACCTAGATCGCATCACCGGACGGTATCACCTGGCAAAGCGGCTGGTCAGGGGCGACTACTGAGGGCTAGGGGCCGGTCGCCTCGGGCATAGCAATTTCGAGGTAGGTCAGGCCACGCAGGTCGAGCCAGGCGCGGCCACCGCCGCGCACCACCCGCAGCAGTACGCCCTGGCAGCCCGGGCAGCGGGCGACCAGGCCCGGCGCGTGCGGGTACACCCGGGCCTGACCGACGGTCTCCGGCCGGCCGCAGCCGGCGCAGGCGCCCCGGGCCCCGGTGAGGTCGACCGCGAAGATCTCCTGCAGTACGCCGCCGAGTTGGTTGCCGTCCACCCAGTCCATCCGCCACACCTCCACTCGCCCGGCTTCCCGGGCCGGTCGCTCATCCGGTTGGACCGAACCGCTCGGTCCTGATCCGGTCCGCCGGGTACCCCTGTGCCACCAACAGGTCCGCCACCGCCTCGACGAACGCGGTCGGCCCGCAGACGAAGCAACTCGGCGAGCGGGGCACCGGCCAGGCCGCCTCGGCGAGCTGCCCCGCATCCAGCCGGCCCGGCGGCCGGGGCCAGTCCGGTGGGGTTTCGCGGGTGTACGCGTAGCAGACCTCGAAGCCATCTCCCTCAGTCGCCCGGCGAGCCAGCTCTGCGGCGTAGATCGCGGTGCCCGGCGAACGGGTCGAGTACACCAGCCGGAACGGCGCTGGGGCCGCCGGTTGGCTGGCGTCGGGTACCGCGGCGGCGGCACGGGTACGCACCATCGACATCAGGGGCACGATCCCGGAGCCGCCGGCGACCAGCAGTACCGGCGCCCGGTCTTCGCGGCGCCAGGTGAAGTACCCGCCGATCGGCCCACGTACCTCCAACTGGTCCCCCGGCCGCGCCTCCCCCACCAGGTATCCGGATACCTCGCCGTCGGGTACCCGCTGGACGGTCAGCTCCAGCCGGCCTTCCCGCGGCTGGCTCGCCAGCGAGTAGCTGCGCTGCGCGGTGTACCCGTTCTCCGCCGTCAGCCGCAGGTCCAGGTGTTGCCCCGCGGTGTGCCCGGGCCAGCCCGGCACATCGAGCACGAGGGTGTTCGCGGTCGCCGTCTCCACCCGTACCTCGGCGACGGTGGCGACCCGCCAGATCAGTCGCACTGGATCACGCAGCGCATGTCCACGGTGACCTCCGGCTATGGAAGGACCAGCAACTTCGCCGGGCGGTCCCGGCCACGAACCCGTACGGCACGACGCCCACGTGATCACGATAGCGACCACAAGACGTCACCACCCGAAGTCTCCAGCAAAGAAACTTTCGGTGGACGTACACCCTGAGGGTTTCGTCTTGGCTCGGCTTATTGACCTTGATAAGCATGGCTCGAATCACGAGATCGACTATCTCCACTCGAGCGCCGGCCGCATCCACGGGAGGGAACGTGGACCAAGTCCAGAGCCTTCATCGCCGCCTGCTCAGGCGGCCGAGAAGAACGCTGATCGTCGTC
>JAFMQQ010000399.1 GCA_017354595.1 Micromonosporaceae bacterium | reverse complement strand
GCCCCCCGGACCCGGCCACGGCGCGGGCCGACCCCTCGCCCTCGCTGCGCCCACCGGCGACCGGCCAACCGGCCGGCCAGCCCGCAGCTCCCGGGTTCGAACCCGCGAACGAGGTGGAGCAGGACCTGCTCGCGGCCGCCACCGACGGGCAGACCGACAGCTTCCTCTCCACCCTGTTGCTGGCGAAGGTGTTGGTTCCGCTGGCACCCGGCGCCGCGGCGTCGGTCGGGCCGGGTGAGCCGGGTTTCGTTTGGCGCCGGGAGGAGATGGACGGGCAGCCATACGTGATCGTCTTCACCTCGCCGCAGCGGCTCGCCGACCACCTGGGCGCGACCGCCGACGCGGTCACCACCAAGTTCATTCAGCTGATCCGGGTGTGGCCGGAGGAGGGCTGGTCCTTCGCGGTCAACCCGGGCACCCCGGTCGGCGCCACGCTGCCGGGTGGGCAGATCCGGGCGCTGGCCGCGTGGGCGGCCGAGGTCGGCCTCACCGATGAGCCGTCGGTCGAGTTCGAGACGCCCGCCCCGGCACAGTCCCAGTCAACCGACCCGACCCAGTCGAAGGACCCGGCCCAGTCGACGGAGCCGACCCAGTCAGCGGCCCCGTCGCCGGCGCCGGATCCGGCGCCGGCCCAGCCGACCAGCGCCGAGGTCGAGGTCGGGATGCAGAAGTCGCTGTCGGCGGGGCAGGTGCCGTACTTCCTCGAGCGCGGGTACGACCGGGTCTCCGGGTTCGTGCACCGGGCCTCCGAGGTGGCGCACCTGACCACGCCGGAGCAGCTGTACACGGCGCTCGGGCTCGGGTACGAGGGCTCGCCGTTCAAGCCGTCCGACGACGAGATGTACGTGCTGCGGTGGACCGCGTACCGGCCGGACCTGTACCGCATCCCGTACGGCGGCCGGGATGAGGACGGCATGCGGGCGATGCAGGGCTGGATGATCGAGCGGCCGCCCTTCCGTGGCAACGGTTTCGCACCGGGTGAGACCACCGACGTGATCGCCGAGTTCAAAGTGGACAGTGTGCGGTTGCCGCACGGGGCGCAGATGTGGCGGCTGACCCGGGAGGGTAAAGAGACGCTCATCGCGCTGTTCGACTCCGACGAGCCGCGCTGGGTCAACGTGAGCCCCGACGCCGAGCGGGAGCGGGGCTGATGCGCGACGGGTACGTTGCCCGGTGGCAGGGCGTGGAGTACGAGGCGAGCCCAGCCGGCGACCAGGTGCGGTTGTACGCCACCGAGTCGGAGGACGGGTTCGAGCAGGTGCGCCCGGGCCGGTACCGGCGCGTGGTACCGGCGGCGCAGGTCGAGCTGAGCTACGTGCGTACCGTCTGCACCTGGCGCGGAGAGCCGTTCATCGTGCTCGGTGAACACGACGAGTGGACCCGGCTGGAGTACACCGGCGGCCACGCACCGGTCGCCGAGGCGCTCGGGCTGGAGGAGTTCGACTTCGGCGTCTACCAGGGCTGGGCACCCGCCGACGAGGTCGAGGACGTCCGGGAGCAGCGCGTCTGAAGGGCCCGGACTGGCCTTCACGCCGGCGTCAAGGTTTACCGTTGCCGCATGCTGATCGGTGAGCTGGCCGAGCGGGCCGGTACCAGCACCCGGAGCCTGCGCTACTACGAGCAGCACGGGCTGCTGCCGGCCAGGCGCACCAGCAACGGGTACCGCGAATATGACGAGGCCGACCTGCGCCTGGTACGGGAGATCCGTTCGCTGCTCGAGGTCGGCTTCAACCTGGAGGAGACCCGGCCGTTCGTGGAGTGCCTGCGTTCCGGCCGGCCGAGCGGTGCCGAGTGCCCCGCCTCGATCGAGGCGCTGAGCCGCAAGCTGGCCGACCTGGACGGCTGCATCGGCCTGCTGCTCGCCGCCCGGGCCCGGATCACTGAGCAACTTGGTCGGGAGGAGACTGCGTGAACGTCACCGATGCGACCTTCGCCGAGCAGGTGCTCTCCAGCGAAGAGCCGGTACTGGTGGACTTCTGGGCGCAGTGGTGCCCACCGTGCCACCGGCTCGCGCCGGTACTCGACCGGCTCGCCGAGGAGTACGCCGGCCGCGCGCGGGTGGTGAAGATGGACGCCGACCAGAACCCGGCGACGATCCGGGCGTACCGCGTCATGGCGATGCCGACGCTGACCGTGTTCCGCCGCGGTGCGGTGGTCGCCCAGGTGGTGGGCGCGGTACCGCTGCCCAGGCTGCGGGCGATGCTGGACAGCGCGCTCGCGGCTGGCCAGGCGCCGGTGTGAGGCTATGCTGGTGCGGTGCGGCCGGATGAGCTCAAGCACCTGCGGCGCGCCCGCGACCTGATCGATCGGTGGTACGCGCGCCCACTGGACGTGCCGGCACTGGCGCGGGCCGCCTACATGTCGCCGGCGCACTTCTCCCGGCAGTTCCGGGCCGCATACGGCGAGACGCCATACAGCTACCTGATGACCCGCCGGATCGAACGGGCCAAGACGTTGCTGCGCCGCGGCGACCTGAGCGTCACCGATGTGTGCATGGCCGTCGGCTGCACGTCGCTCGGCTCGTTCAGCGCCCGCTTCACCGAGCTGGTCGGCGAGAGCCCGAGCGCCTACCGGGCCCGCAACCACGAGTCGGCCGGCGCGGTGCCCGGCTGCTGGACAAAAGACGTCACCCGGCCGAGCAGGAATCGAGAAGCACGGGTCGGCCGCGCCTCGTAACGTTCCGGTCATGGACCTATCAATCAGGAACACCTTTCTGGAAGTCGACGACCACGAGGCCGCACTCGCCTTCTACCGCGACGCGTTGGGTTTCGAGGTACGCCAGGATGTCGCGATGGAGGACGCCCGCTGGCTGACCGTGGGGCCGCCGTCCCAACCCGACCTGGGCATCGTGCTGCAGACCGTCGGCGTGGGCCGCCCGGCCGATGACGCGCAGGCCCTGCGCGAGCTGCTGGCCAAGGGGACGCTGGGCGGCCTGGTGGTCGCCACCGACGACGTGGATGCCGCGTTCGAACGGATCCAGGCGACCGGAGCCGACGTGCTCCAGGAGCCGATGGACATGCCGTACGGCCCGCGCGAGTGTGCCTTCCGCGACCCGGCCGGCAACCAGGTGCGGCTCACCCAGCGCCCGAAGGCGTAGGCCGCGCCGGCCGGCCGGATCCGGCTACAGTTCCTTGGTCCAGCGAAGGATCTCGCCGCTGACCAGATCCGGCTGCTCCACGTGCGGGAAGTGCCCGATGCCGGGCAGCACCCGCCACTCGTACCGGGCGATCACGTACCGGCCGGAGCCCTGGGCGGTACGGGTCAGGATCGCCGTGTCCACCTCGCCGTGCAGCTGCAGCGTGGGCGTGACGATCGGCTGCTGCAACAGCTTCACGAAGCGGTACCCGTGCAGCCGCAGCGCCGACCGGAACGCCCACCGGTACGCCTCCAGCGCGCAGAACGACGCCCGCGGGATCTGCATCGCCACGCGGCACAGGTGCTCGTACTCGCCGAAGTCCGGCCCTGCCACCCAGTCCGGGCCGCCCCAGGTGCGCAGGTACTCGCCGACCAGCTCCGCGTCGTCCCGGGTCAGTACATGCTCGAACCGGGGTACCTGGAAGCGCAGCACCGGGCCGGCGGCGGCGAGCTGGCCGCGCGGGTCGACCACCAGCGAGGAGCGCAGCCGCAGCGGGTGCGCCGCGCCCACCACGATCAGGCGGCGCACCATCTTCGGGTGGAACGCCGCGGTGGTCCAGGCGAGCATCCCGCCGTAGCCCGCCCCGACCAGCACCGCGCAGCGCTCACCGAGCGCCCGGATCAGGCCGGTCACGTCGCCGGCCATGGTGTACCCGTCGTACCCGCGCGGCGGCTTGTCGCTGGCGCCGTACCCGCGCAGGTCCACCGCGACCGCGCGGAACCCGGCCTCGGCGACGGTACGCAGCTGGTGGTGCCACGCCCACCAGAACTCGGGGAAACCGTGCAGGAAAAGGACCAGCGGCCCGGTACCCGCCTCGACCACGTGGAACCGGCTGCCGTTCGCGTTGACGAAGCG
>JAFMQQ010000398.1 GCA_017354595.1 Micromonosporaceae bacterium | reverse complement strand
GCCAGCCACTTCTGGCCGTTGCAGTTCGCCGAGGCGGGCATCTTCCTGGCGGTGTCGGTACTGCTGGCGGTCTTCTGCTTCCGCTGGATCCGCCGCCGGATCAGCTGAGTCTCCGTGTACCGACGCGCCCGGGGAGCTGACCGGTGACCTGGATGGCTGGCCGGCAACCGGATGCTGATCCGCCGTACCGTACCGGCGATGGCGGCCACTTGGCTGTCTACAGTGGAGTGAGCGTCGCTATGGCGCTGTGGCCTGGGTACTCTCCCAGCAGGTGACGATACCGGCCGGGCAGCCGTTCGCCGCGCGGGCGACCGGGCCCTGCGCGCCGGAGGCCGACACTTGTTCAACTGGGTACGAAGCCTCGATCTGCGCTACGTGGTCGACTACCACCCAGCCAGCTAGTTCTGTCCGCTGCAGTTGTGGAGTCGGGTCTGTTCGTGGCCGTCTCGATGCTGCTGGCGGTGTTCTGCCTCCGGTGGATCCGCCGCCAGGTCAGCTGAGCCGCGGGTCAGAGGCAGCTCCAGCAGTACAGGTGCTCACCGGCCTCCCCTGCCCTGCGCGCCAGGCCCATCAGGTCGGCGACCAGCGGTCGCAGAACGTCAGCACCTGCACCGCCCCAGGACTCGGCCTGCGCTGCCCACTCGGTGGCGAGGTTGTCAATCGACTCCTCGGCAATCGCGGCCAGTGTGTCCCGTGCCGGGTCGCCGAGTCGGGAGACCCAGGGCCCTTCGTACTCCGGGTCCTCGCGAAGACCGATCTGCCAGATCAGCTCCTCCTCGATGAGCTCCACGGTCCACTCCACATTTGCGGCGACGGCAACCAGCTGACCGAGCAGCGATGGAGGGTCGATTCCCTTGGCGTCAATGGCGTCCACAACGGACTCGTCGCCGTGCTGGACAACCGGACCGCCGCCGGTCATCACCATCAACGCGACCGCGGCCTCGTCGTCACGAACCCGGAAGTACTGGTACAGCACGCCCACAGTCATGCTCCATAGCGGATCAATCGGATTGGACGATCCGGACCGGGTAGATCTCGGTGCGCGCGATCGTGGCGTCCCGTTGGGCGGCTAGTGCCGTACGCCGCTGTCGACCAGGTAGCTGTCCAATCCGGCTTGAGACGAGTTCTCGATGAGCTGAATCCCGGTCGGCGCACCGTTCCCGCCGCCGGTACGGGCACGCGCGAGCAGCCGCGCGCCATGCTCGGGCAGCAGCGCCAGGACGGCGTCCTCGTGGTCAATCAGCGCCTACGCCTGGCCGGGACCTGCCCGCAGCAGTACGCACACCTGGATCGTCACGCCGCCGCATCCTACCGGAACCGCGCCGGCCGATATCGTCCACTGTGGACTCAGGCGAGAGCCGGGATCACCTCGCGACCGATGATCTCCAGCGGGGTGATGCCGTAGACGCCCACCACCTCGCCCATCGCCACCTGGAAGCCGAGGTCGGCCAGCGCGCGTAGATCGGCGATGACCTGATCGACCCGCTCGCCGTTCGGGCCCACGTCGAACCGGTAGTAGGCGGTTCTGGTGATCGAGTCGTAGTCCCGGCCCTCCCGCTCGCAGTGCTGGCGCAGCACGTCCAGCTTGTGCGGGAGGTCGGGGCTGGCGAACAGGTTGCACGCGTCGGCGTACTTCGCCACCAGGCGCAGCGTCTTCCGCTCGCCCCCGCCGCCGATCATGATGGATGGCCCCGGCCTGGATAGTACCGGCGGCGAGTTCATCGGCCGCTCCAGCCGGTAGTGCTTGCCCTCGTAGGGTGCCTCGTCCCCGGCGAACATCTGCCGGCAGATCTGCAGCGTCTCCTCCAGCCGCTCGAACCGCTCCGCCACCGGCGGGAACGGGACGCCCAGGCCGCGCGACTCCTGCTCGTTCCACGCCGCGCCGATACCCAGCCAGGCCCGGCCGCCGGAGAGCACATCGAGAGTGGTGATTGTCTTCGCGAGGATGCCCGGGTGCCGGTACACCGCGCCGGTGACCAGAGTGACCAGGGTGGCCCGGCTGGTGTGCGCGGCCAGGTAGCCGAGGGTCGTGTACGCCTCCAGCATCGCCATCTCCGGTGGCCCGATCACGCCGATCTGGAAGAAGTGGTCCATCACCGCGATGTGCGAGAAGCCTTGTGCGTCGGCGGTACCCGCGACCGTGGCGAGGTCGGCACCGAGGCTCGCGGGTCCGGAAGGGTTGGTGAAGTTGGGGATCTGCAGACCGATTCGCATGCCGATCATTCTTCCCCATCGAGTGCACTCGAAGGCTAGTGAGGCTCACGCCAGGAACGGTGCGACGATCGCCAGGAAGCGGTCCGGGTCATCCAGCCAGGGGTAGTGACCCGCACCCGGCTGCACAACGTGCTCGGCGTTGCGGAACAGGGCGGCGTACTCGGCCACCACCCAGGGCATCGTGTTGAGGTCGAACTCCCCGGCGACCAGCAGTACCGGCGCCCCGGCGGTGCCGATCGCCGCGCGGGTGGCCGGCGGGTCGAAGGCGCCATCGGCGACGCAGAACGGGATCGCCTCGTCGTTGCGGTGCCTTTCTATGCTCCCGGAGTGAGCCCGGGCCGCGGCGTCCCAGCGGCCGTAGAAGAACGGCTGCACCCTCTGCCAGAGCTCGGCGGAGTCCTCGCCGGCGGCCAGCGCGGCGAGCGCCGCGGAGGCATCCGGGTACCACGCTTCGTCCCGGCGCAGTTGCGCGGCGGCGGTCCGCGCCGCGCCGGTGATCTCGATGCCCACCGCCCGCGGGCTCGGGGTCACCAGCACCAGCCGCCCCACCCGGTCCGGGTGCCGTTCCAGGTAGCGCACCGCCAGGTTGCCGCCGGCGCTGTGCCCGAGCAGGTCGATCCGGTCCAGTCCTAAGTGGACACGCAGCGCCTCGACGTCGTCGACCTGGCGGTCGCACCGGTAGCTCGCGGGATCCGCCGGCACGGCCGAGCCGCCGGTACCGCGGGGATCCAGCAGAATCAACCGGCGGTACGCCGGCAGCCCGCCCAAGTCGCCGAGGTACCCGCAGTCCTGCATCGGGCCACCCGGCAGGCAGACCAGCGGCGCCCCATCGCCGCGTTCGTGGTAGGCGAGCAGAGTTCCATCGGGCGCGGAGAAGGTGGGCATGGGGCCGAGTGTGCCGGGTACCGCGGCTGAATGCGTACCGGATATCGCAGCTAGCCCTCGCGGTCGAGTCCCTGCTCGATGGCGTAGCGGGTCAGTTCGACCCGGTTGTGCAGCTGGAGTTTGCCGAGGGTGTTCTGTACGTGATTCTGCACGGTGCGGTGTGACACCACCAGCCGTTGCGCGATCCGCTTGTACGACAAGCCCTTCGCCACCAGTCGCAGCACCTCGGTCTCCCGCTCGGTCAGCCGTGGTGCCGCAGCCGTCCCGGTCGCCAGCCGGCCGTACTCGCCGAGCACCAGGCCGGCCAGCCCGGGCGTGAACACCGGATCGCCCGCGGCGGTACGGGACACCGCGTCGAGGAACTCCGCCCGGCCGGCCGACTTCACCAGGTACCCCAGGGCACCCACCTTCACCGCGTCCAGCACATCCTGCTGCTCCCCGCTGGCCGACAGCATCAGCACCCGGATCGCCGGGTCGACGGTGAGCAGCCGGCGGATCACCTCCACGCCGGACAGGTCAGGCAGCTGCAGGTCGAGTACGACGACATCGGGCCGGGTGGCCGCGGCCAACCGTACCGCCTGGGCGCCCTCCCCGAGCGCGGCAACCACCTCGTACCCCGACTGGGTCAGGTCCCGCGCCACCGAATCGCGCCACATTGGATGGTCGTCCACCACCATCACCCGCACCGCCATGCCGGCCACGATAGGGCACGCTCAAGGCGAGCGCGGCACCCAGAACTCCACCTCGGTACCCTCGCCCGGCCGGCTGTCGATCGTCGTGGTACCGCCGCAGTCGGCGATCCGGCCGCGCATCGACTGGGCGACCCCCAACCGGCCGGCCGCCGCCGCCTCAGCCAGCCGGTGCTCGCCGAACCCGACCCCGTCGTCGCGCACCGATA
>JAFMQQ010000397.1 GCA_017354595.1 Micromonosporaceae bacterium | reverse complement strand
ACTGGTACGGCATCGACGCCTTCTTCCTGGATCAGGTCTCCGGCGCCCCGGACCAGGTCGGCCACTACGCGGACCTGGCGCGGCGGGCGCGCGCCCTCGGTGCCCGGCTGGTCGCGTTCAACCACGGAACGCATCCGGCGCCGGCGTACGCCGATCACGCCGACCTGCTCGGCACCTTCGAGGGCCCGTGGCGGTCCTATGTGGACCTGGCGGTACCGGACTGGGTGCGGTCGTGGTCGCCGGAGCGCTTCTTCCACCTCGTCTATTCGGTACCGCTGGCCCGGCACTGGGACGCCTACGCGCTGGCCGCCCGCCGGGGCGCCGGCTGTGCGTTCGTCACCGACCACGGCGGAGCCAACCCGTGGGACTACCTACCTGAGGGTCTGTTCGATGCCCTGCGCCACAGCGGGCAGCACCGCAGCACGGCCCGCCAGAACGGACTCAGTCGGCTGCATCCTCAGTAGGACGCGCGCAGCAGGCGGATCGCCTCCACCGCCCAGTAGGTCAGGATGATCTGCGCACCGGCGCGCCGGATCGAGGTCAGCGTCTCCAGGATGGCCCGGTCCCGGTCCAGCCAACCGTTGGCGACCGCCGCCTCCACCATCGAGTACTCGCCCGAGATCTGGTACGCGGCCACCGGTACGTCCACAGTGGACGCGACTGAGGCGATCACGTCCAGGTACGGCAGGGCGGGCTTGACCATCACGATGTCCGCGCCCTCGGCGATGTCCAGCGCCACCTCGCGCAGTGCCTCCCGCGCGTTGCCCGGGTCCTGCTGGTAGCTGCGCCGGTCGCCGGTCAGCGCCGACTCCACCGCGTCCCGGAACGGCCCGTAGAACGCCGAGGCGTACTTCGCCGCGTAGGCGAGGATCCCCACCCCGGTGTGGCCGGCCCCGTCCAGCGCCCGCCGTACCGCGCCGACCTGGCCGTCCATCATGCCCGAGGTGCCGACCAGGTGTACCCCGGCCGCGGCCTGCGCCCGGGCCATCTCCGCGTAGCAGGCCAGGGTCGCGTCGTTGTCCACACTCCCATCCGGGGCGAGCACACCGCAGTGGCCGTGCGAGGTGAACTCGTCCAGGCACAGGTCGCCCATCACCACCGTGTCGTCGCCCACCTCGGCGACCACATCCCGGATCGCCACATTGAGCACGCCGTCCGGGTCGGTACCCCCGGAGCCGGCCTCGTCCCGCCGCGCCGGTACCCCGAACAGCATCAGCCCGCCGACACCCGCCTGTACCGCCTCGGCCGCCGCCTTGCGCAGCGAGTCGCGCGAGTGCTGCAGCACACCGGGCATGGACGCGATCGGGCGCGCCTGCGTCAGCCCCTCGCGGACGAACATCGGCAGCACCAGCTGCCGCGGCGCCAGCGTGGTCTCGCCCACCAGCCGGCGCAGCGACTCGGTGCGGCGCAGCCGGCGCAGGCGTACCTCGGGAAAGGTCATGTCTTGTCCTTCGCTCGCGGCCGCGGGGCCCGCCGGCGCTCACTCCTCGCGCTCGCACCCATCGATGGATACTAACGGAACCGGAGCGCCGTAGGGCCCTGCACCTTGGAACCGCGCCGCTGCTTGGCGGGCATCGCGGCGAGCTTCTCGCGCAGCTCGACCGCGTACGCCGCCAGCCCCTCGACCAGGTCCCCGACGGAGGCGTGCGCCGGCTGCACGTCCACCCGCAGACCGAACTCGGTCGCCGTCTCCGCGGTCTTCGGCCCGATCGCCGCGACCACGGTGCGGGTGTGCGGCTTGCCGGCGATGCCGACCAGGTTGCGCACCGTCGAGGAGGAGGTGAAGAGTACCGCGTCGAAGCCGCCGGTCTTGATGGCGTCCCGGATGTCGGCCGGCGGCGGGGCGGCGCGCACGGTGCGGTACGCCGTGACGTCGTCCACCTCCCAACCGCGCTCGGTCAGCCCGGCGGCGAGCGTTTCGGTGGCGATGTCGGCGCGCGGCAGCAGCACCCGGCCGACCGGATCGAGTACCTCGTCGAACGGGGAGAACTCGGCGAGCAGACCCTCGGAACTCTGGTCCTCGGCCGGCACCAGTTCCGGCCGGATGCCGAAGGCCCGCACCGCGTCCGCGGTGACCTCACCCACGCACGCGATCTTCACGCCACCGAAATGGCGGGCGTCCAGCCCGTGCTCGGCGAACTTCTCCCACACCGCGCGCACCGCGTTGACCGAGGTGAAGATGACCCAGGCGTACCTGCCGTCGACCAGACCCTTGATCGCGCGCTCCATCTGGGCCGGGGTACGCGGCGGCTCGACCGCGATCGTGGGTACCTCGCACGGGATCGCGCCGTAGGCGCGCAGCCGCTCGCTCATCGCGCCGGCCTGCTCCTTGGTCCGCGGTACGAGCACCTTCCAGCCGTACAGCGCCCGGTTCTCCCACCAGCTCAACCGCTCGCGCATCGCCACCCCGGCACCGAGGCTGACCACCACCCGGCCGCTGAAGCCGAGCGCGGCGGGGACCATGGAGTCCACAGTGGACGATGTGGTGTACTGCGTCTCGCCGGTACCGTCGCCGGTGATGGCGACGGCGAGATGCGGGTCGGCACCGGCCGACAGCAGCCCGTCCCGGAGCGCGGCGAGTTCACCGGCGTCCACGGCGACCGCGACACTGCCCCGCAGCGCGCCCGCGGCGAGCACCTCGAAGTCGAGCGCCGCGATGTCGTCCACATCGGTGGCGGTACGCACGCCGGTCAGCGGTACCCCGGCGTAGGTCGCCACCCCGGCGGCCTGCATGACCCCCGGTACCACCTCGAACGGGACGTTGGTCCGCGCCACCGCCTGCACTTCACGCAGCACCGTGTCGTGCCCGAACGGATCGCCGACCACCAGATGTACCGCGTGCAGTCCGGAGCGGGCCGCGGAGAGCAGCACCTTCGCCACGTCGCCGGCCGCGCCCTCGGCCGGGCTCAGCTGGGTCGGCTCGTCCCGCCCCCCGGCACCGACCTCGGCGGCGGAGAGCTCATGCACCAGTGCCAGCAGCCGATCCGGTACGCCGCGATCGTGTACCACGTGGTCGGCGGTACGCAGCGCCTGGTACGCCCGGCGCGTCAGCAGCCCCGGATCGCCCGGCCCACCCCCCACAAAGCTGATGTGCCCGGCGGTCTTACGGATGCGGGTCATCCTTTACTCCCAGTAGCGTGTTGGCGCCGGCGTCGAGCAGGTCGGCCGCGAGCTGGCGACCCAGCTGCTCGGCGCTGGCGAGTGTTCCGCTCCGGCGAAGCCGGAGTGCGGTGCGGCCATCCGGGCTGAATACCGCGCCGCGCAGGTCAATCTGTTCCATGGGGGTGGATCCGGCGACGATGGTGGCGTACCCGGCCACCGGTGCGGAGCAGCCCGCTTCGAGGGTGGCGAGCAGGGCGCGCTCCGCGGTCACCGCCGCCCGGCTGAGCCGGTGATCGGTGCCACCGAGCAGCCGGACCAGGTCGTCCTGGTCGGCCCGGCACTCAACGGCCAGCGCACCCTGGGCCGGCGCGGGCAGCATCCGGTCCGGGTCGAGGATCTCGGTCACCGCGTCGGCACGGTTCAGCCGGGACAGCCCCGCGTAGGCGACCACGATCGCGTCCAGCTCACTTCCTGACCTGGGCGTGCCCTCCCGGGGCGCGCTGCCGGCCAGCTTCCGCAGCCTGGTGTCCACGTTGCCGCGCAGCGGTACCACATCCAGGTCGGGGCGGATGGCGAGCAGTTGGGCGACCCGGCGTACCGCGCTGGTGCCGACCCGGGCACCGGTAGGCAACCCGTCGAGGGTCAGGCCGTCCCGCGCCACCAGCGCGTCGCGGGGATCGGCCCGCTCCGGTACCGCCGCGATGGCCAGGTCGTCCGGTGCCGCGCTGGGCAGGTCCTTGTACGAGTGGACGGCGAGGTCGACCTCCTTGGCCCGCAGGGCCTCGCGCAGCGCGGAGACGAAGACACCGACGCCCAGGGTGGAGATCGGGGCGCTGGACCTGTCGCCCGAGGTGGTGATCTCGACCAGCTCGACCTGCTGCCCGGCGAGCCTGGTCAGC
>JAFMQQ010000061.1 GCA_017354595.1 Micromonosporaceae bacterium | reverse complement strand
GCGCCGGGACCGCGGCCGGTGCGGCCGCTGGCGGCGGGCCGGTCACCGGACCCGGCGTGGATGACGCGGTCAGCGTCGGCTCGCAGGTGGGCGCCGGTACCTCGATCGTTACGATTGTCGATGTTTCCACGCTCGGCCTGATCGCTGATGTGGACGAGACCGACGTGCTGCTCGTCGCGCCCGGGGTCAGCGCCCGGGTGGAGCTGGACGCGGCGCCCGGCGCCAGCTACCAGGCCACGGTCGGCAGCGTCGACCTGCTGCCCACCGCGTCGGCGCGGGGCGGGGTCGCCTACCGGGCACGGCTGTCACTCGGCGCCGGGCAGTACGCCGACGGCCGGCCGGCACCCACCCCCCGGCCCGGGATGAGCGCGGTAGCGCACCTTCAGGTACGCCAGGCGCGCGGCGTGGTCACCGTACCGGCCGCGGCGGTGTTCACCGCGGGCGGGCGGGACACGGTCTGGGTGGACCGGTCCGGGCACGCGGTACAGGTACCGGTGACGGTGGGGGTGCAGGGCCAGGACCAGGTGGAGATCGTCTCCGGCGTCTCGGCCGGCGACCGGGTGGTGGTGAGCGGATCGGACAAAGTCCACTCTGGACAGTCCTTGCCATGACGGACGTACCGACGGCGGCCGTCGAGGCACGTGAGGTCAGCCGGGTGTACCAGATGGGTGGGGTATCGGTCACCGCCCTGCGCAGGGTATCCCTCACCGTGGCACCCGGCGACTACATCACCATCAGCGGCCCGTCCGGCTCGGGGAAGTCGACCCTGATGCACCTGCTCGGCGGGCTGGACCGGCCGACCAGCGGGCAGTTGTGGTTGGGCGGGCAGGAGGTGGGCGGGCTGTCGGCCACCGCGATGGCGCAACTGCGCAACCGCAGGATCGGGTTTGTCTTCCAGTCCTTCCACCTGTTGCCGCGCACCACGGCGCTGGACAACGTGGCCCTGCCGCTGGTCTACGCCGGGATAGCGGCCGGGCAGCGGCGCCGGCGCGCGGCGCAGTTGCTGGAGCTGGTCGGCCTGGGCAACCGGATGCGGCACCGGCCCAACCAGCTCTCCGGCGGTGAGCAGCAGCGGGTGGCGATCGCGCGGGCGCTGGTCGCCTCGCCCAGCCTGCTGCTGGCCGACGAACCCACCGGCAACCTGGACACCGCGACCGGCGCGGAGGTGCTCGCGCTGCTGGAGAAGCTGAACGCGGGTTCCGGTGGGGCCGTCGCTGGGGGAAGTTCCCCGGCCGGTTCCGGCGTGGCGGTGGTGATCGTGACCCACGACGCCGAGGTAGCCGCCCGCGCCCGGCGGCAGATCCGGATGCGTGACGGTGTGGTCGTCGCGGAGGCCGCGCCACCCGGGGCGGCGCGGTGAGGTTCGCGGAGGCGTGGCGGGTCGCGCTGGAGGCGTTGCGCGCCAACCGGTTGCGCAGCGCGCTCACCACGCTCGGCGTGGTGATCGGGGTGGCCGCGGTGGTGGTACTGGTCGCCATCGGTACCGGCGCCAAGTCGTACGTCGAGTCCGAAGTGGAGGGACTCGGCTCCAACCTGCTGCTGGTGGTACCCGGCGAGGTGAACTTCGGTAACGCCCCGACGGTCTCCCCGCTCACCCTGTCCGATGTGGACGCAGTGGCACGGATAGCCGGCGGCCGGGACCGGGTCGCCGCGACGGTCTCCTCCGGCGAGACGGTCCAGTACGGCACCAGCCGGCGCTTCGCCAGCGTTCTCGGCGTGCTGGAGAACACGCCACAGGTCTTCATCCGTACCCTCGCCCGCGGCACGTACCTCACCCGGTCCGATGTGGACACCGGCCGGCGGGTCACGGTGCTGGGATACGGTGTGGCACACGCGCTGTTCGGCGACCGGGACCCGATCGGGCAGCAGATGGACATCGCCGGCGTACGCTTCCGGGTGATCGGGGTCTTCGCCCAGCTGGGCGAGAGCCTCGGTGTGGACCGCGACGACGAGATCCACATCCCGATCACTTCGGCGCAGCGCCTGTTCGGTACGTCCAGAGTGGACGGACTGGCGATCAAGGCGGATGACGCTTCGCAGCTGGGCTCGCTGGGCAGCAGGGTGGTGGCGGAGCTGAGCCGGCGCCACCCGGGTACCGAGTTCAGCGCGGTGACCCAGGACCAGATCCTCGGCGTACTCGGTAAGGTGCTGGGCATCCTGACCGGGGTACTCGCCGCGATCGCGGGCATCTCGTTGCTGGTCGGCGGGGTCGGTGTCTCCAACATCATGCTGGTCTCGGTGCGCGAACGCACCCGGGAGATCGGTCTGCGCAAGGCGGTCGGTGCCCGGCCGCGGGACATCGTGGTGCAGTTCCTACTGGAGGCGGTGCTGCTCACCACGCTCGGCGGCACGATCGGCATCGGGCTGGGCATCGGCGCGGCGGCGGTGGTGGCGGCGCTGTCGCCGGTACCGGCGGCGGCGACGTGGTGGTCGATCGCGCTCGCCTTCGGTGTCTCGGCCGCGGTGGGCATCGTCTTCGGGGTGGTACCGGCGCAGCGGGCCGGCCGCCTCGACCCGGTGGTCGCACTGCGCTCGGAGTAGGTCATGTTACGGTCGATCATGCCGATCTCCGGTCGGCACCGTCCCGGTGCGGCCGGTGCTGCTGCGATGCGTCGGGTGAAGGCGTGCCTCACCGCGGCCAGCACGCTCGTCGCGGCCGGCGCCTTCGCCGCGATCGCCGCGTTCGCGCTCGCCGGCGGTCCATCGTCCGCGCAGGGAGCGCCGCAGGGCGACGGTCCACAGTGGGTGGTCGGGTGGTCGGCGAGTCCGGTGACCGCCACCGACATCCACACTGACACCTGCCCGGGCACGAAGGGGCTGGCAAACCGGACCGTACGCAACGTGGTGTTCCTCTCCGCCGGCGGCGACACGGTACGGGTCCGCCTCGCCAACACCTTCGGCACCAGGGCGGTACGCGTCGGGCGGGCCACGGTCGCCGTACAGTCCGGCAGCGGTGCCGGTGTGGTACCGGGGACGCTGCGTACCCTCGCCTTCGGCGGCCAGCCGGGCACCAGCATCGCGGCCGGTGGCCAGATCCTCTCCGACCCGGCACAGCTGCCGGTCGCTGCGCTCACCACGCTGTTGGTCAGCATCTACCTGCCGGAGCCGACCGGCCCGCTGACCAACCACCCGGGCACCGTCCAGCGCAACTTCATCAGCACCGGCGACCTGTCCACCGCAACCACCGGCGTCGGGTACGGCTACCTCTCCTGCTGGATGCTGCTGGACGCGGTGGAGGTACAAGCACCGCACCGGTACGCCGGCACTGTGGTCACCCTCGGCGACTCGATCACCGACACCGCGGTCACCACCCGCAACGCCAACCGGAGGTGGCCGGACTATCTGGCCCGCCGGTTGAACGCGAAGCCGGGACTGACGCTGTCGGTTTCGAACGAGGGGATCGGCGGTAACCGGTTGCTCCCGTCCCGCGGCGCGGCGCCGTACTTCGGCGTGCCGGTGCCCACCCGCCTGGATCGCGATGTGTTCGCGGCGGCCGGGGTGCGGGACGTGATCCTGCTGATCGGGGTGAACGACATCGGCTCCGGCGCGACCGCGGCGCAGCTGATCGCCGGGCTGCGGCGGGTGGTCGGCCAGACACACGCGCACGGGCTGCGCATCTTCGGCGGTACCATCACCGGCTTCGCCGGCTCGCACCTGGACACACCGGCGCGCCGGGCGGTCCGCAACGCGGTCAACACCTGGATCGCCGGCCCGGAGAGCCACTTCGACGGCGTCATCGACTTCGCCCGGGCGCTGGCCGATCCGGGCAACCCGGCCGCGCTGCGGCGGGCCTACGACAGCGGCGACCACCTGCACCCCAACGACGCCGGCTGCCGTGCGATGGCCGGCGCGGTCGACCTCACCGCGCTGCTCGACTGAGCCGTCGGGGCGCGCGCTGGCCATTCGGCGCAGCCGACGAGCCGTCCAGCGATGCTGAACGCCGGTAAGCCATCATTACCCGGTCACCCTGGTTCACTGACCCTGTCGGCCGCCCGTCAGCGGCCGACCTCACTAGGCGGTACGGATGAGCAAGCGAGAAAAGTGGATCGATCCCGGCAACTGGGCGAGCCTCAAGCCGTTCGGTATCGGTGAGGGCCGACCGAACAACTACCTTGAGATCCTCAAGGCCATCAAGGAGAACCGGGGCAGCCTGAAGTACGCGTGGCGCATCCTGCGCCAGGGCACCTGCGACGGTTGCGCGCTGGGCACCAAGGGGCTGCACGACTGGACCATGCGCGAGGTGCACCTGTGCAACATCCGGCTGCGTCTGCTGCGACTGAACACCATGCCGGCGCTCGATCCCGGGCTGCTCGCCGACGCCGCAACGCTCGCCGGCAGGTCCGGCGCGCAGTTGCGGGAGCTGGGCCGGTTGGCGCACCCGATGCTGCGCCGGGCCGGTGAGCCCGGCTTCACCCGGATCGACTGGGACACCGCGCTGGATCTGGCCGCCGGCCAGATCCGCGGGTGCGACCCGCACCGGGTGGCGGCGTACCTGACCAGTCGCGGGCAGCCGAACGAGAACTACTTCGCCGCGCAGAAGGCGGTGCGCGCGCTGGGCAGCAACTCCATCGACAACGCGGCCCGGATCTGCCACTCGCCGAGCACCTTCGGGCTCAAGGGCGCGCTGGGCGTGGCCGCCACCACCTGCTCGTACAAGGACTGGATCGGCTCGGACCTGATCGTCTTCGTCGGCTCCAACCCGGCGAACAACCAGCCGGTGGCGATGAAGTACCTGTACCACGCGAAGAAGGCGGGTACCAAGGTCGTCTGCGTCAACTCCTACCGCGAGCCGGGCATGGCGCGCTACTGGGTACCGTCCAATGTGGAGAGTGCGGTCTTCGGTACCAGGGTGACCGACCGGTTCTTCGACATCAACGTGGGCGGGGACATCGGTTTCCTCAATGGCGTGCTCAAGCACATGGTGGAGCGCAACTGGGCGGACAAGTCGTTCATCTGGGAGCACACCACCGGCTTCCGGGAGCTGGCCACGTCGCTGGAGCAGCAGTCCTGGGAGGAGTTGGAGGCGCTGTCGGGCAGCAGCCGGGATGAGATGCTCGCCCTCGCCGAGATGCTGCACAACGCGGAGTCCGCCATCTTCGTCTGGAGCATGGGCATCACCCAGCACGAGTTCGGCGAGGACAACGTGCGCGCCATCATCAACCTGGGGCTGTCCAAGGGCTTCGTCGGTCGTGACCACTGTGGACTGATGCCGATCCGGGGCCATTCGGGGGTACAGGGTGGCGCGGAGATGGGCGCCTACTCGACGGTACTGCCCGGCGGGGTGCCGATCGACGCGGCGAATGTGGAGCACCTCTCCAAGCTGTGGGAGTTCGACGTACCGGACTGGGTCGGGCTGACCGCGGCGGAGATGATCGACGCGGGGCACGCCGGCGAGCTGGACGTGCTGATCAGCTCCGGCGGCAACTTCACCGAGGTGCTGCCCGATCCGGAGTACTGCCGGCAGGGGCTGTCCCGCATCCCGTTGCGGGTGCACATCGACATCTGCCTGGCCAGCCAGATGCTGATCGAACCGGCCGAGTCCGGCGCGGTGCTGCTGCTGCCCGCGCAGACCCGGTACGAGATGGCCGGCGGGGTGACCGAGACTTCCACCGAGCGCCGGATCATCTTCAGTCCCGAGGTACCCGGGCCACGGCTGCCCGAGGCCTGGCCGGAGTACCGCATCTTCGGCGAGATCGCCGCCCGGGTCCGGCCGGAGCTGGCCGGCCTGGTGCGGTACGAGAACACGCAACAGATCCGCGAGGACATCGCCCGCACCATCGCCACCTACGACGGCATCCAGAACCTGCACCAGTTCGGTGACTCGTTCCAGTACGGCGGCCCGCACCTGTGCGCCGGCTGGCGCTTCCCGACACCGGACGGCAAGGCGCACTTCTCGACCCTGAAGCTGCCGGTGCTGAACCGTCCAGATGGGACATTCGTGGTGGCGACCCGGCGCGGCAAGCAGTTCAACAGCATGGTGCAGGAGCGCCGCGACCCGATCACCGGCGCGGTACGGGAGGCCGTGCTGATCAACCCGTTGGACGCCGACCGGTTCGGCCTGGCCGACGGCGACCCGGTGGTGCTCTCCAGCCCGAACGGCACCCTGCGCGGCCGGGCACTGCGCGCCCCGGTGACTCCGGGCAACCTGCAGGTGCACTGGCCGGAGGGCGAGGTGCTGATCGACCGTACCCGCCGCTCACCCCAGGCCCACATGCCCGACTACAACGCCATCGTCACGCTGGAGAAGACCAGATCCTGACTGGAGAAACGTCATGACCACACCCGACACCGCGGGCGACGCCAACGCCCGACTCGTTCGTACCCGCTGGCTGCTCGCGGGAGCCGGCGTGCTGCTGCAGCTCTCGCTCGGCGCGGTCTACGCCTGGAGCGTCTTCTCCAAGGCGCTGCAGTCCAAGGAGAGCGTCTTCGCTCTCACCAAGTCCCAGGCCGCGGTGCCGTTCTCGGTCACCATCGGCATGATCTTCCTGGGCAGCTTCGTCGGCGGCCGGCTGCAGGATCGCCGCGGCCCGCGCCTGGTCGCGATCACCGGCGGAGTGGTATATGCGATCGGCATCCTGCTCGCCGGGCTGGCCAGCACGCGTGGCCTGTTCTGGCTGCTGATCCTCGGATACGGCGTGATCGCCGGCTTCGGCCTCGGCCTGGGATACATCGTCCCGGTGGCGATGCTGCAGAAGTGGTTCCCGGACAAGCGCGGACTGATCACCGGCATCGCGGTCGGTGGCTTCGGTTTCGGTGCGGTCATCACCTCGCCGATCGCGCAGGTGCTGGTGAACCACTACAAGGCGGTACCGACCCGGTCGTTCCTCTGGCTCGGCTTCGGGTACCTGATCCTGGCACTGGTCGGTGCCTCGTTCTTCCGCAACCCGCCGGAGGGGTTCCGGGTGCCGGGCTGGCAGCCGGCGACGACCGGGCCGGTAGTCACCTCCGGCCGGGACTACTCGCCGCCGGAGGCGCTGCGCGGCCGGCACTGGTACCAGCTGACCGCGATCCTCACCCTCAACGTGACCGCGGGGATCGCGCTGATCTCGGTCGCCTCCGCCGCATCGCAGGACATCGCCGGGCTCAGCTCGGGCGCGGCGGCCACGTTCGTCGGCGTGATGGGTCTGTTCAACGGCGCCGGCCGCATCTTCTGGGGCGCGATGTCGGAGCGGCTCGGCCGGATGGTCGCCTTCATGGCGATGCTGGGCATCCAGGGCATCTGCTTCCTGATCCTGCCGCACGCCACCGCCCCGGCGCTGTTCGTCATCCTGGCCGCGCTGGTGTATCTGTGCTACGGCGGCGGATTCGGCACCATGCCGGCGACGGCCGGCGACTACTTCGGGCTGCCGAACGCCGGCGCCATCTACGGCCTGATGATTGTCGGCTGGAGCATCGGCGGGGTGATCGGCCCGCTGCTGGTCGCCGGACTCATCAACGGCAAGGTGTACACCACGGCCTTCACCACGATCGCGGTGATCGCACTGGTCGCGATCGCGCTGCCGCTGGTCACCCGGGTGCCCGGCATCCGGGCCAAGGCGGCCGGCGCGGCAGAGGCGGCCGAGGCTGCGCCACCGACGGGTGCGGTCAGCGCATGATGCCGGTGTGGCCGAGGGAGTAGCGGCCCGGCTGCGGCCAGACGCACAGCCCGTGCGGTTGGCTGCCGACCGGGATCCGGGCGATCAGCCGGCCGGTATGCGCGTCGATGGCGTACACCACGCCGTGGTACCGGCCGGAGAGCCACAGTACCTTCCCGTCGGCGGAGAGTCCGCCCATGTCCGGGCTCCCGCCGCCGGGCAGCCGCCATTTGGCGATCAGCTTGCCGGTGCCGAAGTCGAGCACTGAGATGCTTCCCTCGCCCCGGTTGGAGATGTAGAGCCAGCGCGAGTCGCGGCTGGGGTACAGGCCGTGGGCGCCGTTGCCGGTGTGCAGGAAGCCACGCACCCGGAACTGGTCACCGTCCACAATCCACAGTCCGGAGGTCTGCATATCGGCGACGTACCAGGTGCGTCCGTCCGGCGATACCTTCACGTCCTGCGGCATCGGGGAGCGGGCCGGCAGGTGAAGCCTGCCGACCACCTTCTGCCCGAGAGTGTCCACTTTGAGCAGGTCGCCGGTGAACTCGCAGGTGGCGATGAAGTACCGTCCGTCGGCGGAGAAGTCGGCGTGGTTGACCCCGCCACAGTCCACATGCACCACCTTGCGTACCGCCATGGTGTGCGGGTCGCGGAACACGATCTCGTGCTTGGCCTCGGACATGACGATGGCGAACTTGCCGTCCGGGGTGAAGTACAGGTTGTACGGGTCGGCGACGGGTACCGGCTTGCCGAATGCGCCGGTGGCCGGGTTGATCGGGGTCAGGCTGTTGCCCAGGTCGTTGTTCACCCACAGGGTGCGCAGGTCCCAGGAGGGTACGACGTGCTGCGGGCCGGCACCCACCCGTACCGTCCGGATCACCTTGTACTGCTTCGGGTCGATCACCGAGACCGTACCGCTGCCCAGGTTCGGTACGTAGACCAGCTGCGGGTCGCCGCTGACGGCTGGGGAGAGCTGGCCGGGCCGGTCGGCCGCGTACACGTCGTTGGGGTCCAGCAGCGGCGGCATGCCGGGCAGCGGCGCGCCCGGCTGGGTTGCGGAGTCGGGCCCGAGCGACGAGGACGGCGAGGCGAACATGCCGGGCATTGCGCTGGCCGGCACGGCGTCGTCGGGCACCTGGCCGCCCGAGGAGGTCCTGGCCGCCGGGTGGCTGAAGCAGCCGACACCGGCCGAGGCCACCAGCAGCAGCACCAGGCAGGACAGCAGCAACCGGACCGGTCCCGCACCGAACCCAGGGCCGGGCTGCCGCCCCGACCCAGGCCGCCCATGGCCGGGTTGCGCGGGGCCGGGCTGCCCAGAGCCGAACCGCCCAGAGCCGGGCTGCCCAGGGCCGCGCCGCCGCCCCGACCCGGGCGCTGCGGTGACCAGCCGCGCGGTAACGGGCCGCATCAGCGCACCAGCTCGGTCACGGTGACCGGGCGCAGCCCGCGGCCGTGCAGTCCGGCCAACAGTTGCGGCATCGCCGTTACGGTCACCTGGTGTCCAAAGTGGAGGCTGATGATGGAGCCGGGGCGGACCGTATCCATTACCGCCTTGACCACCACGCTCGGCGCCGGGTCGGTGTAGTCCAGCGAGTCCACGTCGTAGGACAGGCAGGTGGGGTACCCGACCCGGGCCGCCTGGGCGCGGATGGTCGGCGTGGAGTGCTGGGTCTGCGAGGGCCGGAACCAGGCGCCGATCGAGCCGGTCAGCGACTTCAGCCGGCGGGCACAGGCGTCAATCTCCGTGAATGCCTGCCCGGACGACATGTGCGCGATCGCCTTGTGGTTCTCGGTGTGGTTGCCCAGTTCGTGCCCGGCGTCCAGGATCGGCCGGACCAGACCGGGCTGCGCGGCCAGCCAGGTCCCCACGGCCAGGATGGTGACCTGTACCCCGGCACTGTCCAGGATCTGCAGCAGCCGGCGGATCACCACCGGGTCGCCCTGACCGTGGAAGGTCAGCGCCACTGCGGCCCGGTCCCGCGGCCCGGTCACCACCTCCGGCGGCAACGCGCGGGCCGACGGAGCGCCGGTACCCGGTCCACCACTGGCGGGCGAACCGACCGCCGGCGTGCCACTGGGTGCGGTACCGGTCGGCTGGTTGGTGGTGGGCGCCACGGCGTCACAGCCGCCGGCGGCGGCGAGGCCGGCCGCCAGGGCCGCGGTCCGCAGATACTCTCGTCGGTCCATGCTCTGGCCAGGCTCCCCACTCGGGCGGTCGGCGAAACACCTACGCCCCGTAGTATGACCCACCGGGGTGCCCGGCGCGACCGGTACGCCTCGACGATTTCGAGGTTCAGGCCAGCCCGGAGAGCATCGACAGCAGGTCCCGGGTGGCATCGATCTCGGTAAATAGCACTCCGGCGGCGAAGATCAACAGCAGCGGCAGCAGGATGACGATCAGCCGGTGCCGTACCGGCGGCCGGCCCAGCGCCGCGACCCGGCCCGCGACGTCGTGCTGGTGAAAGGCGAGCGCGGTCCGGAGCCGGCGCTGGTGCTGGGCCGCGAGCGC
>JAFMQQ010000396.1 GCA_017354595.1 Micromonosporaceae bacterium | reverse complement strand
GCCCTGATCTGGGCCGCCCGGATCCCGGCGCGGTTGATCCCGGCGCGGTTGATCCCGGCGCGGTTGATCCCGGCGCTGTTGATCCCGGCCGGGTTGATCCCGGCGCGACTGATCCCGGCGCGGTCGGTCCTGCCGGCGACGGTCGTCGCGCGATCCAGCGTCCACTGCGTTACCCGATGGCTTCTACTCGATGTCCCCGTTACCTGATGACTTCGACCCCGGCGATGTTGCGCTTGCCGCGGCGCAGCACCAGGTATCGCCCGTGCAGCAGGGCTCCGGCCGGCGGCGACTGGTCGGCGTCGGTGACCCGCTCGTTGTTCAGGTACGCCCCGCCCTCGGCGACCGTCCGGCGCGCCTCGCCAAGGCTGCCAGCCAGGCCGGTGTCCCGCAGCAGCACGGCCAGGGTGGGTGGCTCACTGCGTACCGCGGAAAGACCCGCCTCGACCAGTGCGGACCGCAACGTCGCCGCGGAGAGTTCGCCCAGCGAGCCCCGTCCGAACAGGGCCTGGGAAGCGGTGATCACCTGCTTCGTCTCCGCCGCTCCGTGTACCAGCGTGGTCAGCTCCTCCGCGATCCGGCGCTGGCCGGCCCGGGCTGCCGGGCGCTGCGCGGTCTCCTTCTCCAGTGCGGTGATCTCCTCCCGGTCCAGGAAGGTGAACATCCGCAGGAACGGGGAGACCAGCGGGTCCTCGATGTTGACCAGGTACTGGTAGAACGCGTACGGGCTGGTCATCTCCGGATCGAGCCAGAGGCTGCCGCCGCCGGTCGACTTGCCGATCTTCTCCCCCGCCGAATCGGTGACCAGGGGCGTGCCCAGTACGTGCACCGACTCCCCGGTCACCTTGTGGATCAGATCGGTGCCGGCGGTCATGTTGCCCCACTGGTCGGTCCCGGCGGTCTGCAGCCGGCACCCGTACCGGCGGAACAGCTCGAGGTAGTCGATCGCCTGCAGAATCTGGTAGCTGAACTCGGTGTAGCTGATCCCCGCGTCGGAGTTGAGCCTGGTGCTGACCGCGTCCTTGGCCAGCATCTTGTTCACCCGGAAGTGCTTGCCGATGTCGCGCAACAGGTCCAGCGCGGACAGGTGGCTGGTCCAGTCGAGGTTGTTCACCACCCGCGCGGCGTACGCCCCGGTGAAGTCCAGCAACGGCTCGATCTGCGCGCGGATCCGATCGACCCAGCCGGCGACCACCTCGGGCGAGTTGAGCGCCCGCTCGGAGGTCGGGCGCGGATCCCCGATCAGCCCGGTGGCCCCACCCACCAGCGCCAGCGGTTCGTTGCCGGCACGCTGCAGGCGGCGCATGGTGAGCAGCTGGACGAGGTGGCCGAAGTGCAGGCTCGGTGCGGTCGGGTCGAAGCCGCAGTAGAACACGACCGGCCCGGCGTCGAGATCGGCGGCCAGGGCGTCGATGTCGGTGGAGAGCGCGACCAGGCCACGCCAGCGCAGGTCGTCAACCAGGTCGGTCACGGGGAGATCGGTCACGCCCCCATTCTTCCGTACCGGTCGAGCGGGTTCCGCGTGGGCGCGACGACTACCGTGTAGGCATGATCTTCATTACCGCGAAGTTCAAGGTGCTGCCGGAGTACGCGGACCAGTGGCCGGAGATCACCCGGGAGTTCACCGCGGCGACTCGCGGTGAACCGGGTTGCCTGTGGTTCGACTGGTCGCGCAGCCTGGACGACCCATCCGAGTACGTCATCGTGGAGGCGTTCCGCGACGGTGCGGCGGGCGCGGCGCACGTCGGCTCGGAGCACTTCAAGGCGGCGCAGCAGAGGCTGCCGGAGTTCCTCGCGCAGACGCCGCGCATCGTCAACGTGACGGTGCCTCAGGACGGCTGGTCGGAGCTGGGCGAGTTCGCGGTACGGCGCTGAGCCGACCGGCGTGCTTCGATCAGGAAACGCTGGGCGTGCGCGACGAACGCCCCTTCGGCCTGGATGCGCTCGTGCAACTCGGCCAACCGATCCCGGTAGCGCTCCACATTGAAGTCGGGGACGGTCCAGATCACCTTGCGCAGGAACACCACCACCGCGGCGATGTCGTTGAAGGTCACCCGCAGTTCCGCCCGGCGCAGGTCGAGGACGTTCAGACCGGCGGCTTCGGCGTCGGCGGCCGACCGATCCGGGTCCCGCATCGCACTCGGCGGCTGTGGCCCCATAAGAAAGTCGGAGAGCTCCCGGTTGGAGCCGGCGCCGACCTGCTGGGAAAGGTAGATGCCGCCCGGGCGGAGTACCCGGGCGATCTCGTGCCAGACGGTGATGACGGGGTGCCGGCTCACCACGAGGTCGAAGGTGCCGCCAGCGAAGGGCAGGCAGGCGCCGTCGGCGGCCTGCACCACTCGTGCGCCCAGCCGCCGCAGCCTGCGTTGGGCGATAGCAAGGTTGGGCGGCCACGACTCCGTCGCCACGAGCATTCTCGGCGGGTACGGGATTCCTTCGAGTACTTCGCCACCGCCGGTCTGGATGTCCAGTGCGACGTCAGCCGCGGCCATCCGCGCTCCGAGCAGCCGGGAGTATCCCCAGGACGGCCGCTGTTCGGTCGCGCGGCCGCCGAACCAGGAGAAGTCCCATCCGGCCACCGGTACCGATTCACCCTCGGCCAGCAGCTCCTCGAATGTTGACACGCTGCCGAGCCTGGCGGCCGTCGCCGCCATCCGCAAGCGGTTTGCCACTGTCCACTACGGACGTTGTCGTATCCAGCGACCCGGCCGGACGCGGCACGAACTACGCTGCGGCGATGGCCCACACTCACGAGTTGACATTCGCCGGAGCCAGGCTCACCAAGCGGTACACGTCCTGGCACCGGAACGAACACCGGCGGGAATGGGCTGCCCTGAAACACATCCACTCCCATGCCGGAGACCTTGTCCCGGAGCCGATCGAGGCAGATCTCGACGCTGTACCACCGGCCATCGTCATGACCGTCGTCGCGGGTGAACCCCTGGGCGCCAAGCCAACGCCCGATCAGATCCGGGCGCTCACAGTGGCGATCTCCACCTTGTGGAACATTCCCCACCATGACTCTGCCGTCATCGACCCCTGGCGTGACGACCTTGATTTCGCGCGCCGCCTCACTGAAGGACCGCGCCCGGAGGCCGGCATTACTGCAACCGCGTACGACGCGGCAACCGCCTGGTGGAAGAGCGACGATCCGGAGCTACTGCACAGCCAGCCACCGACGACCGTGCTCGGTCACCGCGACGCCAACCTGGCCAACTACCTGTGGGACGGTCGGTGCATCCGGATCGTCGACTTCGAAGACACGCGAACGTCAGACCCAGCAACCGAACTGGCAATCCTCATCGAGCACCTGTCCGCACGCCAACTGGATCCCGACACGCTCTGCACGCACTTCAATGTCGACCAGGATCGGCTACGAGCTGCCCGACGGCTGTGGGCGATGTTCTGGCTGCGCCTGTTGCTTCCCGGTGGCCCAGCAGCCCGACGCAATCCACCTGGTACAGCCGACGAGCAGGCCCGACGCCTGCTCCAGCTCCTGCGCCGCAATTGAGTGCGGCCGCACGCTCGGAGGTCTCGATTTGGTTGAGGGCTCTGCGACACGCCGGGCGTGGTGGACAGCCGTGGGAGAATTCCTATGTGGACGGGGAGGGTCGGGCAGTGTGGGGACTGTCCGATGTGGAGCTGATCGCCCGCATCGACCAGTGCCACGCCCGGGAGCAGCAGGCGCTGGCGGCCAAGTTGGCGGCGGTCGCGGAGTTTGAGGCCCGGGGTCTGGCCCGCCGGCAGGGTGCCGCCTCTACCACCTCCTGGTTGCGCGACCGGCTGCGGCTTTCCTCGGGCACGTGCCACCGGATGGTGGAGTTGGCCAGGGCGTTGGACCGGATCGCTCCGCAGACCCGGCAGGCGTTCGCGCACGGGCGGGTGAACTGGGAGCAGGCAACCGTGATCGCGGCTGTCGTGCGGGAGTTGCCGGTGGAGGCGGGGCCGGAGGTGGCGGCCAAGGCCGAGGCGTTGCTGGTTGAGCAGGCGGCCGCCCTGGACCCGAAG
>JAFMQQ010000395.1 GCA_017354595.1 Micromonosporaceae bacterium | reverse complement strand
ACGAAGTGGTGCGTCGCGATGACCATCGACAGCCTGTCCGAGGACCCGGTCGCCGGTACCACGCTGAACACCAGCTGCCAGCGGCAGATCCTCGGCGGCCTGGAGTACGTGAACTTCGCCTACCTCACTCTCTCCGGTACGCCACAGGCCGCGGCCAACCCGCTGCAGTTCGACCCGGTCGCCGGCGGCAAGCCGCAGAAGGGCAAGGCGCTGTTCATGAACCAGGGCGACCGGATCCAGGTCTCCCTGCACGACACGGCGCACGGCCTGCAGACGCAGGTGGATGACCTGACCACGCACCAGTCCGGCTCGATGACCGCCTCGGCGGCCAACGGCTTCGGCCAGATCGCCGCGGCGCCGACCGGTACCAGTTGCACCCAGATCCCGTACGACTTCCACCCGGAGTACTCGACCTCCTCGCCGCAGACCCGGGTACCGTGGGCGGCGCACTCGTACAACATCGCCTTCTCCGACGAGATCGGCCACTTCGACTACTGCACCTCGGTCGACCCGTCGACCGGAAGCTGCACCGGTCTGGAGGGCGTCCCCGGTGACCAGGAGGCGGCCGACGGCGACGACAACGCGTGCTTCACTCCGGCGCAATCCACCCGGGTCAAGGTGACCGGCTGCGTCGATACCAACTCGGGCTTCGACGGTACCTCGTACCTGAAGGGCCAGTGGCCGGATGGGAACCTGCGGCTGCACCCGGAGCCGTTCATCCTCACCAGCCCGCGCACCGGACCGGGGCTGCGCTCGAACTACCAGCGGGTGGCCTTCGAGGCGGACACGCCGCGCATCGAGGCGCCCGACCTCGGTGGCAGCTGCAACCGGGCCACCGGCGAGGGGTGCACCCTCGTGCCGAAGACGGATGACGGCGCGATCGCCGACTTCTACCCGTTCTTCACCACAAACGGCAAGAGCAACGGCTGCGAGTGGGTGTACGGCAACGACGTGCCAGGACTATCCAAAGTGGACTTCGGCGGGGTCAACCAGTACGGTTCCCAGCTGAGCCTGCAGTACCTGGTCTTCGGCGGCGGTGGTGCCACCCAGAACTCGATCAACAACTACCGGCAGATCCTGTCCGGTAACCCCTGCCGCTCATAACCGCACATCGCACAACCTGACACAGCGTCGGGGGGCCCGCCCGCCGGGCGCCCCGACCTGTTCTCATTCACGGACAAAATTCTGTCGATGGAGACTGGCTCGGCCGAAGGATGATCGCGACAATGCTCACATGCGAGGCATGTCAGCAGCGACCGCCAAGAGGGTGGCGTCGTGCTTCGGCCTCGGAGAGCCGACCGCCGATCCGGCCTACTCGGACCGCGGCGAGTTGAGCCAGGTCTGGCGGCTGTCCACCGACCGCGGGGACTGGGCCATCAAGGAACTCTTCGACCCGGTCAGCGAGGCGAGCGCGGCCGCCGATGTCGCCTTCCAGCGCGCGGCGGCGGCGGCCGGGATACCGCTGCCGGAGCCGGTGCTGACCGTCGATGGCCGGGTGCTGATGAGCGGCCAGGAGGCGGCCTCCCCGGCCGCCGCGCTGCGGGCGTACGAGTGGGCCGAGCTCGACCCGGCCGGGCGGGTCGCGGTACCGCAGTTCGCCGCCGTGGTGGCCGCCCTGCACCGGGTCCAGCACCCGTGCGAGGGGACGGCGATCGCCTGGTTCAGCGAGCCGATCGGCGCGGACGAGTGGTGGGACCTGCTGGCCACCGCCCAGTCCGGCCGGGCTTCCTGGACCCCGGCGCTGGAGCACTGGATACCGGAGCTGGTGGTACTCGACGCCGCGGTCAGGCCCACCGACCCGGACCGGTTGCGCACCTGCCACCGCGACCTCGGGCTGGCCAACATCCGGCCGACCACCGGCGGTGGCCTGGTGGTGCTGGACTGGGAGAACTGCGGACCCGCCGAGCCAGCACAGGAACTCGCCGCCGTACTATGCGAGCTGGCCGGCGAACTGTCCACTCAGGACGCAGCCGACGGGTACGCGGCGTACCGCGCCGCCGGCGGCCCGGCCCGGCTCACCTCGTTCGACGACTTCTCCATGGCGATCGCGGTACAGGGGCATCTCCTGCGCTTCTACGGCGAGCGTTCACTGCACGTGTCGCTCAGCGAACAGGACCGGCAGCGGGCGGACACGCGGATGAACCGGATGCTGCGCCGCCCGCTGACCCAGGCGTACCTCAGCGAACTGCTCGCCGCCCTGCCCCGGGACTGACCACCCTGCCCGGGGACCGACCGGCCCGCTGGCGGCCAGCCCGCCTGGCGACTGACCCAGCCCGCCTGGCGACCGGCCCGCCTGGCGCCGGGTGCTGCCTGTCGTCAGCCGCTCAGTCGACGGCACCCAGCCGCGCCATGTCCACCGCGACCCGGGTCGGGTTGCGCGGATCGACGCGCACCGGAACGGCGGCACCCACCTGGGCGACCAGCGCGCGCCGGGCGGCGGTGGAGAAGCCGACCCGTACCGTCGTCTGGTAGCTCGCCCCGCCGGACCTGCTGACCCGGACCTCGAGGTCCACGACCGACGCAGCGGGCCCGGCCAGCAGACCCCACGGAACATCGACCGATGTCACCGCGACAACGACGGCGATCGCCGCTTCGCCGTGCACGGCAAGCCCGGCCGCCTCGACCGTATTCATCGAATCGGCTTCGACCAGCGCGGCCCGATCGAGGTCGCGGGCAGCGCCACTCTCCGTCCTCGGCCGCGGCGGCGCGATGGCCGCCGCCCGGTCCGGCACGCGGGCGCGCCGCAACCCGCGCAGCCAGTCACCCAGCCGCATCTCCCACCTCTGATTCCCCCACTGACCCCGGTCGGTAATCGTATCGACACAGAGCAAGCGCGCCGGCACGGCGCGCCCGCAGGCCGGTCGGGATCACGCGTCCGGGTGCATCACGAAGTCGGTGAAGTCGAACCCGGGCGCCACCACGCAGCTGACCAGTACCGGCGCCGGGCCGGCTGGTGCGGCGGACTGCCAGGCGCCGCCCGGTACCAGCGCCTGCGGCCGCTGCCCCGCGGCCAGGTCACTACCGAGCCGGAGGGTACGGTCGGCGACCGGCTCGGTGCCGGTACCGCCGAGGCGCAACTCCAACGCACCGCCGCAGTGCCAGAGCCACAGCTCGTCCGAGCGCACCCGGTGCCACCGCGAGCGCTCGCCCGGCTGCAGCAGGAAATAGATGGCGGTCGCGGCGCTGCGCGGCCCGGGGTACCCGTCCGGGGTGAACGCGGTGGCACTGCGCCAGGTCTCCCGGAACCAGCCACCCTCGGGATGCGGCGCCAGATCGAGCTGTTCGGCGATCGGCGGGCGTGGTGTGGTCACTCAGGCACAATAGCGGCGGCACCCTTCGCCGCCTGCAGCAGGAACTCCGCGTTGCTCCGGGTCTTGCGCAGCTGCTCGATCAGCCGCTCGATGCCCTGCTGCGGATCCAGCGCGTGCAGCGCCTTGCGCAGACCGTACACAATGGATAGTTCCTCCGGGTCCAGCAGCAGCTCCTCCTTGCGGGTACCCGAGCGATCGATGTCGATCGCCGGGAAGACCCGCCGGTCGGCGGCGTACCGGTCCAGCTTGAGGTCGGCGTTGCTGGTGCTTTTGAACTCCTCATAGAAGACGGTGTCAGCGGTGGAGCCGGTCTCCACCAGGGCGGTGGCGATGATGGTCAGCGAGCCACCGTTCTCGATGTTGCGGGCCGCACCCAGGAACCGCTTCGGCGGGTACAACGCCGTGGAGTCGATACCACCGGACAGGATCCGACCCGAAGCCGGGGACGCGTTGTTGTACGCCCGCCCCAACCGGGTGATCGAGTCCAGCAGCACCACCACATCGTGACCCATCTCCACCAACCGCTTGGCCCGCTCGATGGACAGCTCCGCCACCGTGGTGTGATCGCTGGGCGGCCGGTCGAACGTCGAGGCGATCACCTCACCCTTCACCGACCGCTGCATGTCGGTGACCTCTTCCGGCCGCTCATCCACCAGCACCACCATCAGATGGCACTCCGGATTGTTGTGGGTGATCGCATTCG
>JAFMQQ010000394.1 GCA_017354595.1 Micromonosporaceae bacterium | reverse complement strand
GGGTGCCGGAGGTGACACCCCTGGCGCCCAAGTTGGTGGCGCTGGCCAGGACGGTGGACAAGGCCACCGGCTGAGCCGGGCGGTTCAGGCCGGGCCGGTTCAGGCCGGGCTGGGCGCGTCGCCGGCGAGGGTACGCGGCCGGTGCGGCAGTGCCGTGACACCCGGCGGTGGCAGGCCGGCCATCGAGGCGAGCAGCGCGCACCACGCCTGCAGGTGCCCGCTGAGGTCGGCCCGAAGCGGCGTCCACGAGACCCGGATCTCCAGGTCGGAGGTGACCTGCGCGGCGGCCAGCGTTCCGAAGCCGGTCGAGGTGGCCTGGGTGACCGTACCGCCGAGCGCGGTGTATGCGGCGCCGGCCGCGGAAAGGGCGTCGGTGAGCCAACTCCAGCCCACCTCGGCGAGCAGCGGGTCGCCGGACAGCTCCGGCTCCAGCGCCGCGGTGGCGTACCCCACCAGGCGCATCGTGCCCTGCCACGCCTCGTGCCCGGCCGGGTCGTAGAGCAGCACCAGCCGGCCGTCGGCGGCCTCATCGTCGTCCCGGGTGACCGTCGTGCGCACAGCGTGAGCGAAGGGCGCCAGCCGGTGCGGTGGGGCCAGTTCCTCGAGGGTGATCTCCGGTCGCGGGGTGACCGCGAGCAGACTGGCCAGGGCGCGCGCGAATGTGTCCGGAACGACGGTCGAGGGCGCCATACTTTGCAGCCTATTGCGGCCTGAGCGGCGCGGGCGGTTACGGCACGCCGGAGCCGGACCCGGTCGTGGGATGATGACCTCCGATGAGCGCCAGCAATACGCCAGAAGCCGTTTTTGTCCGGGCCTGCCGCGGGCAGGCCGTCCCGTACACCCCGGTCTGGTTCATGCGCCAGGCCGGCCGGTCGCTGCCCGAGTACCGCAAGGCGCGGGAAGGCATCGCCATGCTGGATGCCTGCCGCCGGCCCGACCTGGTCTGCGAGCTGACCCTGCAGCCGGTACGCCGGCACGTGGTGGACGCCGCCATCCTGTTCAGCGACATCGTGTTGCCGTTGGCGGAGATCGGGGTGAAGGTCGAGATCGTGGCCGGCGTCGGCCCGGTCGTCGCCGAGCCGATCCGGGACGAGGCCGCGGTGGCGAAGCTGCGGCCACTGCTGCCGGAGCGGCTCGACTACGTGGCCGAGGCGGTCCGGCTGACCGTCGCGGAGCTCTCCGGTACCCCGCTGATCGGCTTCGCCGGCGCGCCGTTCACTCTCGCCAGCTACCTGGTCGAGGGCGGACCCTCGAGGCAGTACGAGCGGACCAAGGCGATGATGTACCGGTGGCCAGATGTGTGGCATGCCCTGTGCTCCCAGCTCGCCGAGACCGCCCTGGAGTTCCTCCGGGTACAGGTGGCGGCCGGCGTCAGCGCGGTGCAGCTCTTCGACTCCTGGGCGGGCGCGCTCTCCGAGGCGGACTACCGGCGCTTCGTGATGCCGCACTCCGCCCACGTACTGCGCGGGCTCTCCGATGCCGGGGTGCCGAGGATCCACTTTGGACTGGGTACCGGGCACCTGCTCGCCCCGATGGCCCAGGCCGGCGCCGACGTGGTCGGGGTGGACTGGCGTACCCCGCTGTCGAGCGCGGCGCAGGCGGTCGGGTCGGGTGTCGCGCTGCAGGGCAACCTGGAACCGGCGGCGCTGTTCGCCCCGTGGCCGGTGGTCGAGGCGGAGGTACGCCGGGTGCTGGAGGAGGCGGGTACCGCGACCGGGCATGTCTTCAACCTGGGTCACGGGGTACTGCCGGAGACGGATCCCGATGTGCTCACCCGGGTGGTGGCGCTGGTGCATGAGGCGTCGGCGCGATGAGGGCACACAACGTGTGGCGACTGGCGCTGCTGGTGACCTCGCTTCTCACGGCGGGGTTGTTCGCGGTCGCCGCCTGCGCGGAGGGCGAGGACATGCCCTCCGGCCCACCGCTCGGCCTGGAGCCGGCACCGACGCTGCCCCCCGCCACCCAGACGGTGCAGCTGACCTCCGAGCAGTACTGGCAGTTCGGTGTCCGTACCCAGAAGATCGCCTGGGCGTCGCCGATCCCGGGAACCACAAACCACGAGGTGATCCCCGCGACCGGCATTGTCTACGACCCGACCGGGGCCAGCTGGATCTACGTCAGCGTCAGGCCGCTGGTCTACCTGCGGACACCGGTCGTCATCGACCACATCGACCGGGGCCTGGCGTATGTGGACGATGCGCCGCCGAAGGGCGTTGCCGTGGTGATCGCCGGCGCGGCCGGGATCTACGCGCTGGAGACGGCCTCGGCGAGCCCCTGAGTGCTCAGCGGTGCCGGGGCGCCCGGCTCAGCGAGGTCGGCTCGGCGCCGGGCCTCAGCCGGTCCAGCCGTTGTCGCGGGCGTACTCGGCCAGTGTGGAACGGTGCAGCAGGTCGAGCGCGACGGGGTCGTCGCGGACCCGGTGGCGTACCGACTCGGCCATCTCGGCCGCCCGGCGCGGCGCCAGGTCCAGCAGCCCCTCGGCGATCCCCCACCAGTACCCCTCCGCCCAGTCGCCCACCGGGCAGCCGGCGCGGTACCAGGAGGCGAGCCCGTCCAGCAGGTCCTCGCCGACACCCTCCGGGTCGGTCAGCCGCAGCGCCGCGCAGACCTTCGGTACCACCTCGTCGTCCCACCCGGCCAGGTGCGCGCGTACCTGGGTGTGGAGCCGTACGTTGCCCAGCGCTCCGGCCGCCTCGACCTCAAGCGCATAGACGCTGGGTGCGGCGAGCCGCTGCTCCAGCACCGGCAGGCAGCGCAGGTCGCCACGGCGGGCCAGACCGAGCAGCGCCTCGCACCGGGTGTCGTCATGCGGGTCGGCGATCCGGTCGGCGAGTGCGTCGCGTACCGCCGGAGTGTCCACATCGGAGAGTTGGGTACCGAGGGCGAAGCAGGCCCAGTCCCTTACGTCCTCATCCTGGTCCCGGGTCAGGACCACCAGTCCGCTGACGACCGCGTCGCGCCGGTTCGCGTCATCGGTCAGCTGGCCGAGCGCGGGCAGCACCTGGGCGGCGGCCCGGCGGATCTCAGCGTCTGTGTGTCTGGCCAGCTCCAGCGCGATGGGCAGTGCCTCAGGGTCACCGCCGTCGGGATCGGCGCAGCGCATCAGTGCCGAGGCGAGCTCGGGTGTCGGGGTGGTCGGGTCCGCGGCGAGCGCGGCGAGGTCCTCCTGACTCACACGTCGAGTGTGCCCCCAACGCGCCACTCGCGCGCATCCTGGCTGGGGCACACATTCCTGGGCGTGCAACCCTGGGTGGGTGACGGAGGTCAGCCCGGTGCGGGTCGCGGTGGTCGGTGGTGGCATCGCCGGCCTGGCCGCGGCGCAGCGGCTGCGCGACCGGCTCGGTGACCGGCTGGAGCTGGTACTGGTCGAGCAGGCGGCACGGCTGGGCGGCAAGCTGCACACCGGCGAGCTGGCCGGCGCCATCACCGAGGCGGGCGCGGAGTCCTTTCTGGTACGCGATCCCGACGGTGGGTCGAGTGCGGCGGTACGGCTGGCCGAGCGGGTCGGGCTGGGCGGCGCGCTCCGGCACCCGGCCCGGGTACCGGCGGCGCTGGCGCTGGACGGCCGGCTGGTGCCGGTACCCGGCGGCACCCTGATGGGCGTACCCGGTGACCCGGCCGGGTTGGGCGAGGTGGCCTCCGTCGCGCCGCGGGCCGACCGGGACCTCGGCCGGCCGTTGCTCGGTGCCGACGAGGACGTCGCGGTCGGTGCACTGGTCCGCGGCCGGCTCGGGGATCAGGTGGTGGACCGGTTGGTCGACCCGTTGCTGGGTGGCGTGTACGCGGGACACGCGGACGGCCTGTCGCTGGCGGTGACCGTACCGGCGCTGGCTGAAGCGGCGCGCACCGAGCACACCCTGACCGGCGCGGTACGGGCGGCGCTGGCCCGGCGGCCGGCGGGCGAGCCGGGCGCCCCGGTCTTCGCCACCGTCGAGGGTGGCCTCGGCCGGCTGGTGGACGCCGTGGCCGGCACGACTTCAGCCCGGCTGCGGCTCGGCTGTCCGGCCCGGCAACTGGAGCCGAC
>JAFMQQ010000393.1 GCA_017354595.1 Micromonosporaceae bacterium | reverse complement strand
CCACCCAGTCCTCGTGGTCCCGGGCGGCGCGCTCCAGCAACGGGTCGTCGATGTCGGTGACGTTCTGCACGTAGATCACCCGATGCCCGGCATCGAGCAGGACCCGGTGCACCAGATCGAACGTGAGATAGGTGGCGGCGTGCCCCAGGTGGGTCGCGTCGTACGGGGTGATCCCGCACACGTACATGCGGGCCGGGCCGTCCGGCCGTACCGGGCGGGGCTGCTGCCGGGCGGAGTCGAACAGGACCAGCGGGGGGCCCTCGCCCGGCAGCCTGGCCGGGTTGCCCCCGGGCGCGGACCAGGTTTCCATCCGCCCAGCCTAGTCAAGATCTCGGGATCGGACTCCGTGGGCTGCCAGCGCGGTAGCGAGCCGGAACCGCGATCGCCAGGCCGCGAAGTCCAGATCGTCGGGTCCCGGGCACGCGCAGGCGCGGGCGCGGTGCGGTGCGGTGCGGTGCGGTGCGCGGATGGGTGCGTGGCCGGCTGGTCCGCGCACCCATCCTCAGGCGCGGATCACGGCGATCCCAGCAGGTGGTCAATGGCTGCGAACAGGGGAGCCTCTGCCGGCATGACGGCGGGCGCGGCGGGGCAGGTGTGCGGCAAACGCTCATAAGCGAAGTACCGGTAAGGGGTGCCGTTTGCGTCGACGATGTCCACCAGGTTGGTGACGATCTTCTGATCCCAGTTCCCAATCCCGCATCCCGGGAACGACGGAGGCGGCGGCACGGGTGATCCGTAGTCGTCCGGCGGAGCGGACGGCCAAGGAGACGGCGATCCGACGGGGGTCGGCCCGTAGGACGGCCAAGGCTTCGGCGACGTGCCAGAGGCCGGAGCAACCGAGCCGGGCGGCGAGGGGGGCGGCGATCCGGGCGGCCAGGCGCCTGGTGACCCCTGCGGCGCCGGGGACGGCACCGGCCCGCCCGCCCCCAGGTACTTCGTCGCGAAGGTCAGGACCGGCTCCCCGAACCTGGCCGGATCGCCATGGACCGGACCCGCGGCCAACTGCGGCCGAGTCACAACACCCCGGAACGGCGGGTTCCGGTACCGGCACACGGTCACGCTGGCCAACGGCAGCGTCGGTGCTTTCGGGAAGAGGGTCGGCGGGCTCCCTACGCCAAAGTCAGCCAGGGTCAGTTCAGCGGGGCATTCGCCGGTGGTAGCCCCTGCGGCCGGCCCGCCGCCCGGTCCCGGCGGGCCGACCGCGGCGAGTGCCTGTACGCCGAGCAGGCCACCGCCGACCATCGTCGCGACGACCAGCGCCGAGGCCGACACCCGCAACGTGTTGGCCCGGACCATCCGGCGGCGTACCCGCGCCATCCGGTCCGGTGGAGCGGCCAGCGGCGGAACCGCGCCGGCCAGGATCTTGCCGATGTCTTCGGGATTCACAGCGATACCTCCGTTTGACCGAATACCGCGAGGTGTGGATTTCCGCGCAGGATGGCCAACCCCCGATGGGCCTGTACCTTGACCGCCGCCTCCGAGCAGCCGAGCAGTTCGGCGGTGTCACTGACCGAGAGATCCTCGACGTAGCGCAGGACGACGATGGCGCGTTGCTGCCGCGACAGCGCGGCGAGGGCCCGGCGCACTACGTCCCGCTGCGCCGCCTCTCCCGCCACGTCGCGGCGATCCGCCGGCTCCGCCTGGGCGCCGGTCGGCACCTCGAAGCGCCAGCGGCGCCGGTACCAGGACAGGTAGGTGGTGTAGAGCACCTTGCGCACGTACGTGTCGGGGCTGGTACCGGCGACCACTCTGGCCCAGCGCGGCCACACCCGGGCCAGGGCGGTCTGCAGCAGGTCCTCGGCCCGGCCGGCGTCGCCGGTGAGCAGCCAGGCGCTACGCAGCAGCGCCGGTGAACGGACGCGGATGAACTCGTCGAAGTCCTCGGGCGGGGGTCGTGTCATGGGAACCTCCTCGCCACCTAAACGCGATGGCGCCGCGCGGAGGTTAACCGCCGGCGCGAACGCCGGTTCAATGCCCGGCGTCGGCCCGGATCCGGCTCAGACCGGCGGCCAGGGGATGGCGTGCCAGTCCTCGAACGGCGCCGGGAAGCAGCCGGTGGCCAGCAGCCGGTCGACGCGTACCCCGACCTGGTCCACTTCGGCCACCGTCAGGTGCTCCGCCAGCGCCTCCCCCAACCCACCGGCCAGATCCGCGCGCAGCTTTCGCAGCACCTCCAGCGCCGGCTCCGGGATCGGCTCGTCGACCCAGCCCCACAGGATGGTGCGCAGCTTGTCCTCCACGTTGAAGCACAGCCCGTGGTCCACCCCGTACACACAACCGTCCTCAGTGGACAGAATGTGCCCGCCCTTGCGGTCGGCGTTGTTCGCCACCGCATCGAAGACGGCCAGCTGCGCCAGCCGCTCGTCGTTCGCGTGCGCCAGCACGTACGGCACCCCGCTGCCGTCGGAGGCGGACATGATGCGCCGCCAGCCGTGCGGCACCCGGCGGCGCGGTACGAAGCCGAGCAGCGGCTCGTACTCCGCCGGCTCGTCGATCCACAGCTGGCAGGCGCCCGGCCCCAACGGTGCCTCCTCCCGCAGCACCGTCGGCGGTACGCAGGTCCAACCGGTGGCGACCGAGAGCAGGTACGCCGAGACCTCGCGCCCGGCGAGGGTACCGTCCGGGAAGTCCCACAGTGGACGCTCCCCGCGCACCGGCTTGTACACGCACCGCGCGCTCACGCCCTCGAGCGTGACCTCGGCCCGCAGGGTGGTGTTGGACGCGTCGGCCAGCCGGCCTTCCAGTTCCATCTTCCCCAGGCGCAGCAGCTCGAGCGTCTGCTCCAGAGTCGCCTCCACCATGCTGGCCTAGCGGTGGTACCCGTTGTGCCGCGGGCACAGGTGCCCGCGCGGATCCAGCGGTCCACCGCAGAGCGGGCACGGGGGCCGGCCGGCGGCGATCACCCGCTTGGCCCGGTCGATGAACTCGCGCGTCGCGGCGGGAGTCAACCGTACCCGCAGCCGGTCGAGGTCGGCGTTCTCCTCCTCGACCTCCTCCGGCTCCTCCACCTCGGCCTCGGCCTCCGCCTCACCCTCGCCGGCGGCGATCGCCTCGATCACCACGGTCGAGGTATCCACGTCAAAGGCGAGACCCAGCGTGCCGACCCGGAACTCCTCGTCGACCGGGCTGTCCAGCGGCTCGTTGTCCGGCTCGTCGGGGACGCGCTCGGGCAGCACCAGGCCGAACCGGCGGTGTGCCTCACCCAGCAGCTCCTCGAGTTTCTCCGCGAGCAGGGTGACCTGTACCTTCTCCAGCACCACGCTGACCAGCCGGCCACCGCCCTTGGCCTGCAGGTAGAAGACCCGGTCGCCGGGCGGACCCACGGTACCGGCAACGAACCGCTCGGGCGGCTCGAACGCGTACACCTGTCGGGTCATGTGTCGAACACTATCCGACCTGAACAGCTCCGTCCCCCGCGCCGCCGCCCACCACCGCATCGGAGCTGGCAGCCTGCCGCCGGCGGGACCGGCGCTTGGGTGGACGCAGGCCGGAGAGGTCGCCGCCGGTGTCGCACAGGCGCAGCAGGAACGGCCGCAGCGGCGTGTACCGGATCACGGTCAGCGAAGCCGGATCGACCGCGATGCGCTGGAAGAGGTCCAGGTGCATGCCGAGCGCATCGGCCACGATCGCTTTGATCACGTCGCCGTGGCTGCACGCCAGCCAGACCGCGTCGGGTCCGTGCTGCGCGGTCACCTTGGCGTCCCAGTCGCGTACCGCGGCCACGGCGCGGGCGGCCATCTCGGCCATCGACTCGCCACCGGGGAAGACGGCGCCGCTCGGGTGTGCCTGTACCACCCGCCAGAGCGGCTGCTTGGCCAGCGCCTTCAGTCCCTGGCCCTCCCACTCGCCGTACCCGCACTCGGTGAGCCGCTCATCCACGGTGGGTTCGGCGCCGGGCAGCGCCAGCTCAATGGTCTGCCGGCAACGCACCAGCGGGCTGGAGACCACGGCGGCCAGTGGGAGCGCGGCTGCCGCCAGCCGGGCGCCGACGGCCCCGGCCTGGGCGCGCCCGGTCTCGTCCAGCT
>JAFMQQ010000060.1 GCA_017354595.1 Micromonosporaceae bacterium | reverse complement strand
GTCGAGACGATGATGCCGGCGATCACCGCACCGCCCACGCTGCCCAGGCCACCGAGGACCACAATGGACAGTAGTCGGGAGATCAGGTCGTAATGGCTGCCGGCGTTGAACGGGTACAGCAGCCCGTAGACCGAGCCGGCCGCGGCCGCGGTCGCCGCCCCGAGCCCGAACCCGAGCGCCGATACGCGTTCGGTCGGCACGCCGAGCAGCCGGGCCGACTCGGGGTTCTGGACGGTGGCGCGTACCGCCCGGCCGAACCTGGTGCGGTTGAGTACCAGGTACAGCAGGCCGAGCGCCGCGAGCGAGAGCAGGAAGGCGAAGAAGCGCACCACAGTGATCCGGTAGCCGAGCACCGTCCAGCTCGCGTTGGCGTAGCTGGTGTTGATGCTGCGCCGCGTGGTACCCCAGACCACGCTCATCACGCCCTCGATCAGCAGCGCCACCGCGAAGGTGATCAGCAGGCTGAGCTCAGACCGGTCCTCACGCCGCAACGGCCGCAGGACCAACCATTCCACCCCGGCACCGAGGCCGAACATCAACACCGTGGTGACCGGTACGGCCAGGAAGGGATCGACACCGAACGAGGTGAAGCCCTGATAGGACAGGTACGCCGCGAGGATCACCAGCGCGCCCTGGGCCAGATTGACCACCTTCATGATGCCGAAGATGAGGGTCTGACCGGAGGCCATCAGCGCGTAGACACCTCCGGTCAGCACCCCCAGGATGACGCCCTGTACCAGCGCATGCATCGCGCCGGTCACCCGCCCCAGGCCGGCTTCGGGTACAGCGGCTGGGCCTTCGCTTTCGCCTGCGGGTACACCGGGACCAGGTTGCCGTTCTGCCACTGGATCAGCACGTAACTGCCGGACGGCGCACCGGTCGCGTCCCACTGCAGATCGCCGAGGATGGTCGGCCAGGTTCCCTTGTGGAGGGTCGCGATGACGGTCGCGTTGTCGATCTTCCCGGCCTTCTTCGCCACCGCCTCAACGAGCTGCCCGGCGGCGTACGCCTCGGCGCTGGTGTTGTCGATGGTGTTGACCGTCCCGCCGTACTTCTTGGTGTACGCGGTGGCGAACTCGGCACTGCCGAACGCGTCGGTGCCGGGGAACCAGTCGCCGGAGGACATGATGCCGGCGGTGTTGGGCGCGCCGACCTTGTCCGGGAACTCGACCGGCGAGTTGGCGCCGTTGGACAGGAACATGAACTTGGGGCTGAACTGCAGCTGTACCAAGCTCTTCACGATGCCGTACGCGTCCTCGCTCTGGGTACCGCCGACCAGTACGTCCGGCTTGGCCGCCGCGACCTTCGCCACGATCGGCGAGAAGTCCTGCGTCTCGGCCGGGTACACCTGCTTGTACACCGTCCTGATACCGGCCGCCTCGAAGCGGGTGCGCAGGTTCTCCGCGATCGGTGTGGCGAACGGGTCGTCCAGTTCGGTGTAGGCGGCGGTCTTCGGGCGCGCGTCGGCGGGCAGCGAGAGCAGCCAGTCGCCGAACACGTCACCCTGCTTGACCACCGGCGCCGGCTGCACGAAGAAGAGGTTGGAGAGCTTCTGCTCGAACACCTTCGGGCCACCGCCGGCCGGCTCGATGAAGGCGTACCCGTACCGCTTGGCGACCTGGGAGGCGGGGATGGTGAGCAGGGTGGAGAACGGCCCGAAGACCAGATCGACCTTGTCTTTGTTGATCAGGTTCTGGTAGTTGGTGACCACCTGCGTGGTGCTGGAGGTGTCGTCGACGATCTTCAGCTGCACCTGCCGGCCGAGGATGCCGCCCTTCGCGTTGACGGTGTCGGCCCAGAGCTGATATCCGTTCTTCACCGCCTTGCCCGAGTCGGCGAAGTCGCCGGTGAGTGAGATCGAGGCCCCGATCACGAGCGGGCCCGCCTTCGTGGCGTTGCCGCCGTTGTTCGCGTCCGAGGCGCAGGCGGCCAGCGCGGTGGTTACGGCCAGCGCGGCCGCCATCACGGGCCCAGCCATCCATTGGTGTCGTTGACGGTCCTTGGCGTACACGGCGACCTCCGTCCGTGCGGGGTGTAGCACAAACGATTGCGGTCAGGATGGACCTGCCCAGCGATCTATGTCAACACCCTCTTCGGAACGTCGCCGAAAACCGCACACCTGATGGCAACCGATTGCGTTGGCGCGACCCGGCTAGTCTTACCGCATGCAGCGAGTCAAGCTCGCCGATGTCGCGCGCGCCGCCGGCGTCCACCCCGGTACGGCCAGCCGGGCACTGAACCCTGCCACCCGGGACCAGGTCAGCCGGGCCACTTCGAAGCGGGTCGCCCGGGCTGCGGAGCGGCTCGGGTACGTGCCCAACACGTTCGCCCGGGGCCTGCGTACCGCCCGGTCCTACCTTGTCGGCATGGTGGTACCGGACGTGACCAACCCGCTGTTCCCGCCCATGGTGCGCGGTGCCGAGCAGGTGCTCAGCCGGGCCGGGTACACCCTGGTGCTCACCGATACCGACAACGATGCCGGTACCGAGCGCCGCCAGGTCGAGCAGCTGCGCGCCCGCGGCACCGACGGGTTCATCATCGCCACCGCGCGCTGGGAGGATCGGCTGCTGGACGAGGTCGCCGAGGCGCGGGTACCCACGGTGCTGGTCAACCGCAACACCTCCGGCGGCCGGCTGCCGTACGTCGGCGGGGACGAACGGGCCGGCATCAAGCTCGCCGTGGACCACCTGGTCGGGCTCGGCCACCGTCGCATCGCGTACCTCGCCGGTCCGCAGGACACCTCAACCGGCCGGGAGCGGGCGGCCGCCTTCCGGCAAGCAGTGGCCGGACACACGCTGCCGACCTGGCGTACCCAGGTGCGCCCCTGCGCCGCCTACACCGAGGCGGCCGGCGCGGCGGCCGCGGTCCGGCTGCTCGCCTCGGCGGCGGAGTTCACCGCGGTGCTCGCCGGCAACGACCTGATCGCGCTGGGCGCGCTGGATGCCTTCAGCCGCGCCGGTATCCACTGCCCGGACCGGGTATCCGTGGTCGGCTTCAACGACCTGCCGATGGTCGACCGGCTCACCCCGCCGCTGTCCACCGTACGGTTGCCGCTGCACGAGATGGGTACGCTCGCCGCCCGCATCCTGCTCGACGAGATCGATGCGGCCGGCCCTACCGATGGCGGCGGGTCGGCGATGCAGCCGGCACAGCCGCAGCGGGTGGCGCAGTCACTGCTCGGCGTGGAGCTGGCGGTACGCGGTACCACCGCCGCGCCCGCGCGGTCATGAACCGATGCGCCGACGGCCACCGCGGTACCGGTCGCCCGCGTCGGCGGTCGCCGCCGGCGCAGCCGGCAGCCGGTCGGCCGGCAACAGGAAGTGGTGCCGGTGCAGGCACTGGATGCGTAAGTGCTCGACCGCACCATCGGTCGAGTGCAGCGCTCGCCGGTCGAGGATCTCGGCGGGTGCCGGGCAGCCCGGTTCCGGGCAGCGGGTCAGCGTCAACGACATGCCATCCATGAGCTCAGACAACGGGTACCGGCTCTGCGCACTTCTGCACACCACCGCTGCCGGCTATCCGACAACCCAGATGCCGGGCGGCCGCACGCTAGGCCGGTACCAACTCCAACGGCCGCCCGAAGTGGCGGTGCGCGGCGAGCGCCGCGACGAACGCCTCCACCAGAGCCGCCGCCGGCGGACCCGGCTGTTCGTGGGTGACCACACCGTCCAGGGCACCCGGCGCGGTGTTCGGGTTGGGCAGCGACGCGGCCAGCAACAGCTCGGTACCGCTGCCGAGCGCGGCGATCGGCTTGGCGTGCTTGTACGCCTCGGCCACGAAATGCACCGCGTACCCGTCGGAGGCGAGTGCCGCCACGCAGGCGGGGCTGCCACCGGCTACCACCACACCGTCGTACAGCACCGAGCCGACCGTGGGCAGCGCCCGGGTCACCGGCAGCTGATCGCCCTCGGAGCACTGCACCGTGCCGCCCACCGGGCCGAGCACTTCGCCGACCACGCCCCGCTCCTGCAGCGCGTCGCGCAGTACCGTCACGCTCGGCGCCTCCACGCCATCGGCGACCAGGAAGGCCACCTTGCGCCCGGCGATACCGGTACTGCCGGTCAGCCGCCCGTTGCTCTGGCTCAGCGCCGGCGAGCTGCGGCCGTGGTTGTCGGCGACCTTCTCCGGTGCGGCCACGCCGATCCCGGCGGCGACCGCACTCGCCAGGTCGAGGTCGATGTGGGCCAGCTGGCCGACCGCGCGGTCCCGGATCTCGCGGCTGTCCACCTTGCCCAGCTCGAACCGGTACGCCGCGATGATGTGCTCCTTCTCCCAGCCGGACATGCTGTTCCAGAACAGGGTCGGCTGGGAGTAGTGGTCGGCGAAGGTCTCGCTGCGGCGCCGGTGCGCCACCCCCTTCACCCGCTCCGGGTAGTGCAGGAAGGCGGCGGTCGGGCCCGGCACCCATCCGCGGCCGGCTCCACCCACGCCGCCGCCCAAGAGCCGCGGGCACCCGTCGGCCAGCGAGTTCGGGTGGTAGTTCGCCGGTGTGGTCGGGATCTGCTGCTGGCCGAAGCCGTCCTGCTGGTGGTTGCGTACCGGCGCCACCGGCCGGTTCACCGGAAGCTGCGCGAAGTTCGGCCCACCCAACCTGGTCAGCTGAGTGTCCAGATAGGAGAACAGGCGGGCCTGCATCAGCGGGTCGTCGCTGAAGTCGATGCCGGGCACGATGTTGCCGACGCAGAAGGCGACCTGCTCGGTCTCGGCGAAGAAGTTGTCCGGGTTGCGGTCCAGCACCATCCGTCCCACCGGTGTCACCGGTACCAGCTCCTCCGGCACAATCTTCGTCGGGTCGAGCAGGTCGAAGTCGAAGGCGAACTCATCGCTCTCCGGAATCAGCTGCATCCCGAGCTCGTACTCGGGGAAGACGCCGGCCGCGATGGACTCCCACAGGTCGCGGCGGTTGAAGTCCGGGTCCTTACCGGCGATCTTCTGCGCCTCGTCCCAGACCAGCGACTGCACACCGGCCGCGGGGGTCCAGTGGAACTTGACGAAGGTACCCTCCCCTTCCTCATTGACCAGCCGGAAGGTGTGTACCCCGAAGCCCTGCATGGCACGGTAGCTGCGCGGCAGCGCCCGGTCGGACATCAGCCAGATGACATGGTGCATGGTCTCGGGTTGCAGCGAGACGAAGTCCCAGAAGGTGTCGTGTGCCGAGGCGCCCTGCGGCATCTCGTGCTGCGGCTCGGGTTTCAGCGCGTGCACGAAGTCCGGGAACTTGATGCCGTCCTGGATGAAGAAGACGGGCATGTTGTTGCCGACCAGATCGAAGTTGCCCTGGTCGGTGTAGAACTTCGTGGCGAAGCCTCGAACATCCCGGACCGTATCGGCCGATCCCCGGGAGCCCTGCACGGTGGAGAATCGGACGAACACCGGCGTACGGCGGGCCGGATCGGTGAGGAAGTGTGCGGTGGTGTACCGGCGCAGCGACTCGTACGGCTGGAACCACCCGTACGCCCCGGAGCCGCGCGCATGCACCACGCGTTCGGGTATCCGCTCGTGGTCGAACCGGGTGATCTTCTCCCGGAGGTGGAAGTCGGCCAGCAGTGTCGGTCCGCGAGCTCCGGCGCGCAGCGAGTTGTCGGTGTCCTCGACCGGGATCGCCTGGTCGGTGGTCAGGATGCTGTCGTCCAGGTCAACCCTTGCCGAGGAGAGCTGCTGGTCCTTCATGGGTGCCCGCTACCCGGGACCGCGACCGGCAAACTCGCGCTGGTTGTGCCGCAGCCGTCAGCGCGGCATATCCCACAGTGCGGTAGGGTCGGCGGGCGCGGGGGTAGGCCCGGTACATGAGTAGCAGGATGGAGTCGATGAAGCAGGCAAGCCTGCCGGCACCAACCGCGCTTGGCGAACGCGCCCGCAAGGTGCTGGACGAGAACTGGACCGGTGATCACACAGTCCCCTCTCGTAGCCTCTACCCACACCAATGGAGCTGGGATTCCGGCTTCATCGCCATCGGTCTCGCGGTGGCCGCGCCCGAGCGGGGGTGGCGCGAGCTACGCAGCCTGTTCTGCGCGCAGTGGCCGGATGGCCGGGTACCACACATCGTCTTCGACCCGGACGTGGCGGAACGGGACTACTTCCCCGGCCCCGCGTTCTGGGACGCGCCGCAGCCGCCAGACAGCGACCACGCGACCACCGGCGTGATCCAGCCGCCGGTGCACGCCCTGGCCGCATGGGAGCTGTACCGGCGCACCGGCGACGGGGACCAGCTCTCCTGGCTGTACCCGCGTCTGGTCGCCCAGCAGAACTACCTGGCCCGCAACCGGGACCTGGGCGGCAACGGCCTGGCCAGCATCGTGCATCCCTGGGAGTCCGGACAGGACAACAGCCCCGCCTGGGACCTGCCGCTGGCCGCCGTACCCGCCGACATGGACCTGCTGCGCCGGCACCGCCGGCGGGACATCGCGGTCGCCGAGTCGCAGGACCGGCCGACCGACGCGGACTACGCCCGGTACATCGCCCTCGCCGAGTCCTACCGGGCCGGCGGGTACCGGGACGCCGACCTGCTCGACCGGCACCCGTTCGTGGTGGAGGACCCGGCGTTCAACGCGATCGTCGCCGCGGCCGAACTGTCGCTGGCCGATATCGCCGAGGCGGTCGGCGCCGACCCGGTTCCACACAAGGCGGAGGCGGCCCGCATCACGCACGCAGTGGTGACCCGGCTCTACGACCGGGAGACCGGCATGTTCCACGCCCGGGACGTGCGCACCGGCGGGCGCAGCCCGGCCCACTGCATCGGCGGGCTGATCCCGCTGCTGCTGCCCGACCTGCCGGCGGAGCTGGCCGACTCGCTGGTACAGCAGGCCTCCTCCGACCGGTTCGGCATGCACGAGCTGCCGGTACCGAGCTACGACCGTACGGCTCCAGACTTCGACACGCACCGGTACTGGCGCGGGCCGATCTGGGTCAACATGAACTGGCTGCTCCTGCGCGGACTGCGGGTGCACGGCTACTACGACCGGGCCCGGATGCTGCGCCGCAGCATGCTCGCGATGATCGAGCGCTGCGGCTGCTACGAGTACTACCACCCGGTCACCTGCGAGGGCATCGGCGCGGAGGAGTTCAGCTGGACCGCCGCGCTCGCCTTGGACATGCTCTTCAGCTGACCGGCGCTCGACCATATTGATGATCGTGCCGAGTGGACGGTGGGTCTTCGCGCGCTGCGGTTCGCGGCTGCGATCCGCGGCGCGCGATCAGGCGACGTGCCGTCCGGCGGATGCCGTCTCGGTTACTCAACTACGTCGTCTGTTCACCCCTCATTCACTCTGGATGGACTCACCGGCTACCCACTGAACCTACGGTCGGCCCGTCAGGTCAGCCGGCCTGCACCGAACTGCTACAGAAGGGCAAATTCAAGGTGAACCGCATCGTGCTCTCGCGGCGCGTCTTTGCCGGTGTCGCTGGAGTGGCGCTGGCGGCGCTAGCGCTCGCCGGCTGCAGCGGCAACGGCAACGGCGGTGGCGGTACGAACACCACTTCTTCTTCGGCGGGCACCGACCTGTCGTCGCTGTCCGGCACCCTGAAGGCATCGGGTAGCACCTTCGCGAACCCTTACTACCAGAAGGCGCTGGACGAATTCTCGAATGTCGCGCCGAACCTCAACATCACGTATAACGCGGTCGGTTCCGGCACTGGCAAGAAGGAATTCGGCTCCAATATCACTGACTTCGCCGGTACCGACAGCCTGGTGAAGGAGGGCGACGGCCCGGCCGCCGGCTCCTTCTTCTATATCCCCACCGTGGCAGCACCCATCACGGTCTCGTACAACCTGTCCGGCGTGAGCAACCTCCAGTTGAGCCCCGAGACGCTGGCCAAGATCTTCCAGCGGGACATCAAGACCTGGAACGACCCGGCCATCAAGGCGGACAACCCCAGCGCCACCCTGCCGAACAAGCCGATCGTGGTGGCCCACCGGTCGGACGGCTCCGGGACCACCAACAACTTCACCAAGTACCTGACCGAGGCGGTGCCGAGCGTCTGGAAGCTGAGCAGCGGCGACACCGTCAACTGGCCGAAGGACACCACGGGCGGCGCCAAGAACGCCGGCGTAGCGCAGATCATCAAGAGCAGCGACGGCGCCATCGGATACGTGGACCTGGCCGACGCCAAGGCGGCCGGACTCGTCTTCGCGTCGATCAAGAACAAGGACGGCCAGTTCGTCCAGCCGACGCTGGAGGGCTCGTCCGCGGCCCTGGCCGGCGCTACCGTCAAGGACGACCTGTCCTTCGACCCGCTCAACGTCGCCGGCGCCACTACGTACCCGATCACGTCCCCGACCTACCTGCTGGTCAGGACCAAGTACGACGACGCGACCAAGGGCAAGAACGTGGTCGCCTTCATCAAGTGGCTTCTGAACAACGGACAGCAGTTCGCGCAGTCGGTGAACTTCTCAACGCTGCCACCCGCATTGCAGAGCAAGGCTCTGGCCCAGTTGGACAAGGTCCAGACCTGAGCCAGACCCTGATCGAATGACTGAAGCCTCGGGGACGGATGCGGCGTACGCTCCGTCCCCGGGGCTGAGTCGATACAGGTTGGAGTTCTAACCGTGACGCAGATCGCCGAGCCGCGCGCCGTCCGCCTGGCCAGTAAGGGCCGCAGCGTCGCCTCGGACCGTGCCTTCTCCGGCCTCAGCCTCGGATCCGGCATGCTGGTCCTGGCCATCCTGGCCCTGATCCTGCTCACCACGCTGAAGGAGGCCTGGCCCGCGCTGCGGTTCGCCGGCTTCACCTTCGTCACCAGCGACCACTGGATCCCGCTCGAGGTCAACGGCCAGCCGCCGGTCTATGGCGCGCTGTCCTTCGTCTACGGCACCGCGGTCACGTCGATCATCGCGCTGATCTTCGCGGTACCGATCTCGATCGGCATCGCGCTGTTCCTCACCGAACTCGCACCGCGGCGGTTGCGGTCGACCGTGGTGACCGTCATCGACCTGCTCGCCTCGATCCCGTCGGTCGTCTTCGGCCTGTGGGGCATCATCGTGGTCGGCCCGGTCCTGTTGAAGGTGTTCAAGGGGCTGCACTCCGGGCTCGGCCCGATCCCGGTGATCGGGAGCCTGTTCGGCGATCCGATCACCACCGGGCGCAGCTTCATGACCGCCGGCATCATCGTCGCGATCATGATCATCCCGATCATCACCTCGATCACCCGCGAGGTCTTCGCCACGGTTCCGGAGTCGGACAAGCAGGCCGCGTACGCCCTTGGCGCGACGCACTGGGAGATGATCAAGGGTGCGGTCTTCCCGCACAGCTTCGGCGGCATGGTCGGAGCGATCATGCTCGGCCTCGGGCGGGCCATGGGCGAGACGATCGCCGTGGCGCTGACCATCGGGGCAGCCACCCAGGTCACGCCGAACCTGTTCGCCTCCGGCAACTCGCTCGCCTCGGTGATCGCCCTCAACTTCGGAGACCCGGGCATACCACCGGGCCGGTCGGCCCTGATCGCCTGCGGGGTACTCCTCTTCGCGATCACGATTCTGATCAACTATGCGGCCGAGGTCATCGTGCGGCGGGCCGAGATCCGGATGAGAGGAGCGGCGCGATGACCACCCTCGCGCAGGCGCCGGTCGACCTGACCAGTGGCGCGCTGTCGGCCCGACGGCGGACCAGCAACATCGTCGCCAAGACCTTGATCGTCCTGTGTGTACTCATCGCCGTCGTACCCATCGCGCTGGTCATGTACTACGTGATCGCCAAGGGCGCCAAGATGATCAGCTGGGACTTCCTGACCCAGCGCATCGAGCGGCAGGCGCAGATCGCCGGTGGTGGCATCGGCCCGGCGATCGCCGGCACCGTACTGATGACTGGCATCGCCTCGCTGCTGGCCATCCCGCTCGGCGTGCTCGGCGCGATCTATCTCAATGAGTACGGTCGGCAGAACCCGCTGGCCCGCACGATCCGCCTGATGGCGAACGTGATGACCGGCGTCCCGTCGGTCGTGATGGGCCTGTTCATCTACACCGCGGTGGTGCTCACCACCGGTCAGGAGAGCGGCCTGGCCGGCGCCCTCGCGCTCGGGTGTCTGATGCTCCCGGTCGTGATCCGATCGAGCGAGGAGATGCTGCGCCTGGTACCCGACGAGTTGCGCCAGGCGAGCCTCGCGCTCGGCGCCCGCAAGTGGCGGACCA
>JAFMQQ010000392.1 GCA_017354595.1 Micromonosporaceae bacterium | reverse complement strand
ACGACGAGCAGGCCGAGCCGCGCCACGCCGCGGTCGACACCAACCTCGAAGCCGCCTGGCAGAACTACCTCGCCGAACAGGAGGTCCCCGGTGCGCCCGACGAGGGCGGGCGGCGGCTGGTCTGGATGGTGCTCGGTGCCTGCCTGATGACCAGCGTCGCGCTGTGGTGGTTCAGCACGCCGCACGGCGCGATCCACAGCACGGCCGACGCGCTGACCGCCGCCGGTCGGATCACCGGTATGGTCGCCGGCTACCTGCTGCTGGTCCAGGTGCTGCTGATGAGCCGGGTCGCCTGGCTGGAGCGGTGGATCGGCGCGCACTACCTGATGAGCTGGCACCGGGACCTGGGCGGTGCCTTGCTGCTGCTGGTGCTCGGGCACATCGCGTTCATCATTCTCGGGTACGCCGGCCAGTACCACGCCGGAGTCCAGCAGGAGGCATGGACGGTCATCACCACCTTCCCGAGCATGGTCAGCGCGACGATCGCCACCGCGATCCTGGTCGCGACCGGCTTCCTGGCGATCCGGGCGGTCCGCCGGCTGCTGCCGTACGAGGTCTGGTACTACCTGCACGTATGTACATACCTGATTTTGATCCTCGGCTACGGGCACCAGTTCGCCAATGGCGAGGAGTTGCACGCGGGCGTCGGCTTCGGGCGCTCGTACTGGATCGGCCTGTACCTGTTCGTCATCGCCTGCCTGATCTGGGGCCGGGTGATCACGCCGCTGCGGCTCAACCTCAAGCACAAGCTGCGCTTCGCCGAGGCGATCGACGAGGGCGCCGGCATGGTCTCGCTGTACATCGCGGGGAAGCGGCTGACCGAGTTGCCGGTGCAGGCCGGTCAGTTCTTCCGCTGGCGGTTCCTGGCCCGCGGCCAGTGGTGGCAGGCGCACCCGTTCTCGCTCTCCGAGGCGCCCAACGGCAAGTGGCTGCGGCTGACCATCAAGATGGTGGGCAACCACACCCGGGCGCTGCCGTACCTGCGCCCCGGGGTACGGGTCTTCGCCGAAGGCCCGTCGGGTGTCTTCACCGCCGACCGCCGGGTCGCGCCGCGCGCGCTGCTGATCGCGGCGGGTAGCGGTATCGCGCCGATCCGGGCGCTGCTGGAGGACCTGCCGCACGGCACGACCGTGCTGTACCGGGCGACCAGCGAACAGGACATCGTGTTCCGGGAGGAGCTGGACGAGCTCGCGGCCCGGGGCGGTGACCGGGTGCTGTACGTGCTGGGCCGGCGCGGCGACCGGTGGCCGGCGTACGTCTTCTCACCCAAGGGGATGCGCGAGATCGTGCCGGATGTCCGGCGGCGGGACGTGTACCTGTGCGGACCGCCGGGCATGGTCAAGCAGGCGCTGCACACGCTGCGCCGGCTGAGGGTGCCGCAGGATCAGATCCACCTGGACCCGTTCGAGTTCTGACAAGACAGTTCCTGCCGGCCCCACCGGGCCGGCCAGACCACAGTGGAGGTTTGCCCATGCGTCGCGGGATCGCCACGATCATCGGCACCGCCGTCGGTACCGTTCTGCTGATCGGCGCGAAGTACGGGACGCAGACGCTCGACGCGGCGAACGCATCGGCCGGCGCACCGGCACAACAGGCCGTCGCCGGCGCTGGCTCGACACCCACGGCGGCGGCCGGGGCAACGAAGCAGAGCAAGGCGACCGCGAAGCCGGCCGCGCCCAACCCGCCCGCTTCCGGCCTGAAGGACGGCACCTTCACCGGGGCCGGCGGCCAGGAGGCGTACGGCACGATCACCGTCTCCGTCACCGTCCAGAATGGACGAATAAGCAAAGCCACCGGCAGTTGCGCCGGGTGCCAGGGCCTGTCGGTCAGCATCACCGGCGGCGCGCTGCCGACCCTGCAGCAGGAGACGCTGGCCAAGCAGAGCGCGAGCATCGCGACGGTCTCCGGCGCGACGCAGACCAGCGAGGGGTACCGGGCCTCGCTGCAGTCGGCGCTGGACGCGGCGAAGGCGTGAGCCCGGCCGGTGCCGGCTCGCCGGGCGGTACCGGCGTGGTGGCCGGGGCGTCCGGCCTGCGCCGGGTCGAGTTCATCATGGGTACCGCGATCAGCCTGCAACTGGCCGACGCGCTGCCCGCGGCCACCGTGGAGAGACTCGCCGAGCAGACCTTCGCCTGGCTGCGCGAGGTCGACGAGCGGTTCAGCACGTACAAAGTGGATAGTGAGGTGAACCGGCTGGACCGCGGCGAGCTGACCGCCGAGCGCGGCTCACCCGACCTGCGTAAGGTACTGGACGCCTGCGCCGACCTGTGGCGGGCGACCGACGGATACTTCGACGCGCACGCGACCGGGCGGCTGGACCCGTCGGGCTACGTGAAGGGCTGGGCGGTGCAGGTCGCCTCCGACCGGCTGATGGCCGCGGGCGCCACCAACCACTGGATCAACGCCGGCGGGGACGTACGGCTGCGTGGCGGGCCGGCGCCGGGAATGCCCTGGCGGATCGGGATCGCCCACCCGTGGGAGAAGGACAAGGTCGCCTGGGTACTGGCCGGCACCGACCTGGCGATCGCCACCTCCGGCACGTACGAACGGGGATTCCACGTGGTCGACCCGCACACCGGGGAGGCGGTGAGTGCGTTGTGTTCGGTCACCGTTGTCGGGCCGGATCTGGGTACCGCCGACGCGTACGCCACCGCGGTGGTCGCCATGGGCACACCCGGCCTGGACTGGCTGGCCCGGCTCGCCACCCGGACCGGGTACGAATCGGCGGTGATCACCGAGGATGGCCGCGCGTTCAGCTCGGCCGGGTTGCCGGTGGCGTCCTGACCCGCTAGCGCTCGCCGGGGTGGGGTGTGGCGGGGCTCGCCCGGGTTGGGGCGGGGCGTTGGGTGGGATGCCCCGCCGCTTTGCTCTGCTTACCTCGACGCAACACCGAAAGGACGAGCAGACGGCTCATCCTTTCGGTGTTGCGCGGGTGTAAGCAGAGCAAAGGAGCGGCGGTACCCTCACTCCACCTCGCCGCTACCGAACGTGGCCGCGTAGAGCTCATCGATGGCCGACCGGTCCGGCAGGGCGCTGGAGGCGCCGAGGGTGCGCACCGCCGCGGCGCCGGCCGCGCTCGCCCAGCGGATCGCGTCGATCAGCGGCCGGCCCTCGCCCCAGGCGACCGCGAGCGCGCCGGTGAACGCGTCACCGGCCGCGGTTGTGTCCACAACGGACACCTGCGGTGCCGGTACGTGCACCGGCTCGCCGTCACGTTGCCCGTACCACGCGCCGGCCGCGCTCATCGTGAGCACCACCCGCGGTACCGACGCCAGCAGCTCGCGTACCAGATCCTCCGGCGCCACGGTACTGCCGGCCAGCTCGGCGGCCTCCACCTGGTTGACCACCAGCAGATCCACCGCGGCGTACAGCGGGTCGGGCAGTGGGCGCGCAGGCGCGGCGTTGAGCACCACCAGGGTGCCCCGCCGGCGAGCGGCGACAGCGGCCGCCAGCACCGTCTCCAGCGGGATCTCCAGCTGGAGCAGCAGCACGTCGGCGCCGCCGATCGCCGCCTCTTCGGCGCCGGTGAGCGTCCGGAACGTGGTGTTCGCGCCGGGGGCCACCACGATGTGGTTCTCCCCCGCGTCGTCGACCACGATCAGGGCCACGCCCGAGGCGCCGTACACCACCCGCAGCAGCGAAGTGTCCACTGTGGAGGCGGTCAGCCGCGCCTTGAGGGTGACCCCGAAGCTGTCCGAGCCGATCGCGCCGAGGAACGTGGTCGCGCCGCCGGCCCGGGCGGCGGCGATCGCCTGGTTCGCGCCCTTGCCCCCGGGTACCTGGCTGAAATCGTGGCCGAGCACCGTCTCGCCGGGGCGGGGCAGCGTCGGCGCGGTCACCACCAGGTCGATGTTCGCGCTGCCCACCACGGCCACCCGGGTCGCGTTCACCGGATCGCCCTCGCGGCGAACCGACCGTCCACATAGTCCAGTGCCAGCGGCAGGTCGAAGGTCTTGCTCAGGTTCTCCGCGGTGATGGTGGCATCCAGCAGCCCCTGGGCGACCACGCCGCCGTCGCGCAGCAGCAGCGCGTGCGAGAA
>JAFMQQ010000391.1 GCA_017354595.1 Micromonosporaceae bacterium | reverse complement strand
CCATGGATCTACCGTACGGCGCCATCGAGGAACGGCAATCGCCTGTCCGGTTCGCAGATGGTGGTATTGGGCAGCTCCAGCTCCGCCGCCATCCCGGTCCACTCCTGCAGCGAGTACTTCAGGCAGTGGCTGGAGTCGGTCTCGTACAACCATTCCGCGAGCCGGCCGGTGTTGACCTGGTGCAGTTGCGAGCGGGAGACCCGCGCCGCCTCGGCCAGCGCCCGCCGGGCCGCGCAGTCATCGAGATGTTCGAGTACGTCGAACGAGACGGCCAGGCCGAAGTAGCCGTCCGGGTACGGCAGGTCGAGCGCCGAGGCGCAGCGCAGGAACGGCCGGACATCGGCGCTGGCGCTGGCGGTCGCGTACTCGGACCAGTCCACGCCGTACGCCTCGATGCCGCGCTGCCGCAGCATGTAGACGAGGTACCCCTTGGCGCAGCCGATGTCCAGCACCGGGCCGGAGAGCCGGTAGTGCTCGATCATGCGGGCGATCGCGTCGGCGTGGTTCGCGAACGGGGACGACTCGAAGGTGTACTCGTCATAGTTGCTCTTGCCGTCCCCGTCGTAGTAGTCGCGGTCGTAGAAGTCGGCGTCCATCAACTGAATCGCTCCCATTGGTCGATGTTTGTGGATGGCTCGATCAGTCATGGCGGCGGCGCCAGAGAGTGCCGAGCAGCCCGTGCGCTTCGTGCAGTGATGGTGCGGCGTGGTGTTCGTGGAGCCAGTTCGCGGCGTCGAAGGCGAGTTCGACGTACGCGTCGAAGACCGCGTCGAGCTGTTCGGCGCCGGAGCCGGCGACCGTGTCGGGTACGTCGAGGATCCGGTAGGTGCGCTCGGTGCGCATCGCCTGCAGGGTGCGGCGGACAACGTTCTGCGCGGTCTCCGCCGCGTCCCGGTGCGCGACCGCGCCCTGGTGCTCCTCGCTGAGCGCGGTGAGCAGGCTGTCCGGGGCGCGCAGCAGGATCACCAGCGGCAGCTCGCCGCCGATCTCCCGGATGGTGTGCAGGATCGGGCCCGGTTCGGTGAATGACCACACGGTCTGCCGGAACGCACCGGCCGGGTCGGTGAGCAGCCGGCCGGCGATGGTCTCCTGGGCCAACTCGGAGGCGGCGCCGCGGGGCAGGCCGAACTGCTCCTCGGCCAGCCGGCCGGCGTCCAGGTATGCCCAGTCGAGCAGGTCGGCGACCAGGGCCGCGACCTCCGGGGCGCCGGTCCGGGGTACCCCGATAACCGCCACGCTCGGCGGTACCAGAAGGTTGGGTCGCAGGCCGGCCGGGCGGCTGGCGCACAGCGACGGTACCGACAGCACCAGATCCCGGCGTACCGCCCAGCGCTGTCCGGTCAACTGGTTGTGCGGCAGCCAGCGCGCCGAGGTCTGGTTGAGTACGGTGGCGATCAGCTCCTCCACCCGCGCCCGGTCGCCTGCGGTGTCCGCCGAACCGCCGGCCGGCGCAACCGGACTCAGACTCACCAGCGTCTCGTACCGCGCCGGGTACCGGTCGCCGCGCACCGTGTTGCGGATCGTCGCCTGCCACTGGTCGGAGGCGGCCAGCAGCGCGCCGGCGATCAGGCTCCCGCCGCGCAGCCCGGCCGCCTGGGTCGCCGCCTGCAGCCACCGGCGCGCGTCGGCCATCGCGTCGTTGAGCCGTGCGGTCGCCTCCAGCCGCAGCGGGATGTCGGCCAGGTCGGCGGGCAGCCAGTCCAGTAGCTGCAGCAGGTGAAGATGCCCGCGACCGATCACCCGGGCCAGATCCGCCATCACCCGGGGCGAGGGCTCCACGTCCTGGCTGAGCCACGCCTGCAGCCGGCCCGGGGAGATGCCGATCGCCTTCGCCGCCGAGTTGATGCTCAACCGCTGCTCCGTCAGGGCCTGGGTCACCTCGGCGGCCCACCGGCGGCGGGCCTCGCGCCCGGAGAGCGGGCGCCGGTCCGGATCCCTGTCTGGATCCTGCTGCGGCTGGTTGGCGCGGGTCATCGGTACTCGATCATGAAGAAGGCTCGGCATCTCAGGAGTCGGTCTTCCGCTGCTCATTAGACATCGTTGAGATCTTAGGACCGCGCAAGCGGCGGCAGTAGTCATTCCCGTGTCGCAGATTGTGCAACTGGAAGTTGAGAACTTTGGCTGAAACTTGTTGCCTCCGTCTGAGAGGAGGGACACACTGTCAGAAGAGAGACGCATTCGGAACTGAGGATGGAGGGGGAGTGATGACGATCTATTACCGCGACGACCGGGTCGTAGTTGCGAGTCAGTGGTTCGTCGTGGACAGCCAACGCTTCGCGGTCAGCGAGATGCGCGACCTTGCGGTTGGCAGGGGTGAGGGCGACCGGCACGCGATCCGGGCCGGGCTGGTCCTCGCGGCGCTGACCGGGCTGATCGCCATGGTCGGTCTGGTGCTGCACTGGGTCGCCGTCTCGGTGCTGGTCGCCGGCGTGGGCCTGGTGGTGGTCGGCATCCTGATCTGGCGGGCCTTGCACGCCCGGCCGTTTGAGCTCTGGGCCGAGTACCGTGGCCTGACCGTGCTGATGTACCGCAGCACCGAGCGGCAGCGCTTCGGCCAGGTGTGCCGGGCACTGCTGCGCTCGGCGGAGCAGGTTCGCCGCTCACCGCAGCGCAGGGCCAGCGATCCGGCCGGCGACGGTCGGGCGGCACTGATCTGAGCAGTGCGAAGCCGGTTGCGGGACGCACGCGAACCAACTGACCGTGTCACGCGAGACGGTGCGCAGCCTGATCGAGGAGCAGTCTCCCGAGTGGCGGAGGCTGCCGCTGCGGCGCATCGCCTCGCAAGGCACGGTCAACGCCATCTTCGGCGATCGGTGCCGCGCGCAGCTCCGTCCACTGTGGACAGTGCTACGACGCCTGGCACAGGAGGCCGAGGACGTGATGAACCACGGCGACCTGCCCACCGGTGACCTGTCAGTCCACAATGGACGGTTGCTGGGGTACTGGATGCCGGCTGGTCGGCCGGCGGCTATCCTGGCCGCCATGGCAGCGCAACGGGTCCGCGGACCGCTGGCCGGAATCACCTGGGAGCAGGCGCGCGAGCGGCACAGCGTCAAATGGCGGATGTACGAGCCGGATGTGCTGCCACTGTGGGTCGCCGAGATGGATGTGGCCCTGGCCCCGCCGATCCGTGCCGCGCTCGCCGACGCGGTGGCGCGCGGCGATACCGGCTATGCCCACCTGGGTCGGCTGGGCGAGGCGTTCGCCGGCTTCGCCGCCCGGCGCTACGGGTGGGCGCCCGACCCAGGGCGGATGGCGCTGGTACCGGATGTGCTCGCCGGTATCGACGCGGTGCTGCGCCTGGTGAGCGAGCCCGGCGAGGGAGTACTGGTCAACACGCCGGCCTACCCGCCCTTCTTCGCGGTGGTCGCCGGTACCGGTCGGCGGCTGGTCGAGTCGCCACTGGCCGGCTCGGCACGCGACGGGTACCGGCTGGACCTGGACCGGCTGGAGCGTGACCTGAGCCGCCCCGAGGTCACCGTCTACCTGCTGTGCCATCCGCACAACCCGACCGGCCTGGTGCTGACCCGCGACGAACTCTGCACAGTCGCCACCCTGGCAACCAGGCACCGGGTGCGGCTGCTGGTCGACGAGATCCACGCACCGCTGACGTACCCGCCGGCACGGCACGTCGCGATCGGGTCCATAGTGGAGGATGCCGCGCAGGCGGCGGTCGTGTTCGCCTCGGCGTCGAAGGCGTGGAACCTGCCGGGGCTCAAGGCGGCGCTCGTGGTGGCCGCCGGCGAGCCGGCCGGACAGACCGTATCCCGCCTGCCGCCCGAGCTGGGGCCCGGCGCCAGCCTCTTCGGCGTACTGGCGGGTGAGGCGGCCTTCACCGAGGGCGAGGCGTGGCTGGACGCGCTGCTCGCCGACCTGGATGTGCAGCGCCACCATCTGGCCGACCTGCTGGCCGGGAAACTGCCGGAGGTCGGCTACCACATGCCCGAGGCCACCTTCCTGGCCTGGCTGGACCTGCGCGGGCTGGATCCGGGTGGGCTGGATCCGGGCGGGCTGGATCCGGGTGGGCTGGACCTGCGCGG
>JAFMQQ010000390.1 GCA_017354595.1 Micromonosporaceae bacterium | reverse complement strand
GTGCTGCGTACCGCGAACATTGACTACAATGGACGGTTCTGCATGTCGTCCGCGGCCGCCGCGAACCTGCGCGCCTTCGGGCTGGACCGCGGCCTGCCGTTCCCGCTCGACGACGTGGCCGGCACCGACTGCCTGCTGCTGGTCGGCAGCAACCTGGGCGAGACGATGCCGCCGGCGATGCGGTACCTGCACCGGCAGCGGGAGCGGGGCGGCCGGCTGGTCGTGGTCGACCCGCGGCGTACCCGTACCGCCGAGTCGGCCGACCTGCACCTGGCACCGCGCCCCGGCACCGACCGGGCGCTGGCGATGGGGTTGCTGCACCTCGCGGTGACCGAGGGCCTGCTGGACGAGGCGTTCATCGACGCGCGTACCACCGGATTCGCGCAGGCCCGAGCCGCGGCGATGGGCTACTGGCCGGAGCGGGTCGAGCGGATCACCGGGGTACCGGCGGCGCGGCTGCGCGAAGCCGTGCGGCTGTTCGGCACCGCGGCGACCGGGATGGTGCTCACCGCGCGCGGCAGCGAGCAGCACGCCGACGGGGTCGCCACCGTGCACGCCTGGATCAACCTCTGCCTGGCGCTGGGCAAGGCGGGGCGGCCCGGCTGCGGGTACGGCTGCATCACCGGCCAGGGCAACGGCCAGGGCGGGCGCGAACACGGGCAGAAGGCCGACCAGCTGCCCGGGTACCGGCGCATCGACGACCCGGCGGCCCGGGCGCACGTGGCCAAGGTGTGGGGGGTACCGGCGGCGAGCCTGCCCGGCCCCGGCCGGTCCGCGTACGAGCTGCTCTCCTGCCTGGGTACCGATGGTGGGCCGCGCGGGCTGCTGCTGTTCGGCTCGAACCCGGCGGTATCGGCGCCGCACGCCAGCCACATCGGCGACCGGCTGCGCCGGCTTGACCTGTTGGTCGTGGCGGATGTGGTGCTCAGCGAGACAGCGGCGCTCGCCGATGTCGTGCTGCCCAGCGCGCAGTGGGCGGAGGAGGAGGGTACCACCACCAACCTGGAGGGTCGGGTGCTGCGCCGCCGGCGCGCGGTGGTACCGCCGCCCGGTGTCCGTACCGACCTGGAGATCCTTTCGGCGCTCGCTGCGCAACTCGGCGCCACGACAGCGTTTCCGGCCCAGCCGCGGGCGGTCTTCGAGGAGCTGCGGGCGGCCAGCGCGGGCGGCCCGGCCGATTACGCGGGCATCAGCTACGAGCGGCTGGACGCGGGCGAGCAACTCTTCTGGCCGTGCCCCAGCCCGGAGCACCCGGGCACCCCCCGCCCGTTCGAATCCCGGTTCGCCACGCCGGACGGCCGGGCCCGGTTCGTCGCGTCCATTGTGGACGGCCAGAGCACCGGGGAAGGCGCGGCCGAGGCACCGGATGCGCAGTACCCGTACCACCTGACCACCGGGCGGCTGCTGGCGCACTACCAGAGCGGGGCGCAGACCCGGCGGGTACCGGAGCTGGCAGCGGCTGCGCCCGAGGCGTTCGTCGAGCTCCATCCCGAGGCGGCGCAACGGCTCGGGGTCGGCGATGGCGATCCGGTACGGGTGACCACGCGGCGCGGCAGCATCGTGGCGCCGGCCCGGCTGTCGGTCGCGATCCGGCCGGATACCGTCTTCGTGCCGTTCCACTTCGCCGATGCCGCCAGCGGGGCCGGGCTGGCGAACACGCTGACCGATCCCAGCCTCGATCCGGTCTCCCGGATGCCGGCCTTCAAGGCGTGTGCGGCACGGGTGGAGTCGGTTCGCGCGGCGCTTGGCGCCGCTGGCGCCGAGCCCGCTGCTGCGGGCGAGGTGGCGACGTGCGAGTCGTGATCGTGGGCGGCGGGATGGCCGGCACCCGCCTGGCCGCCGAACTCTCCACCCGGGACACCGCCGGCCGGCTCTCGGTCACCGTCGTCGGCGCCGAGCAGGCGCCGGGATACAACCGGGTGTTGCTCGGTGACCTGCTCGCCGGCCAGCTGTCCACATCGGACCTCCGGTTGCCTGGCAGTACCACCGCCGCGGTGCGTACCGGAGACAGCGTGGTCGGGTTGGACCTGGCGCACCGGTCGGTCCGGCTGAGAAGCGGCGCCACGCTCGGGTACGACGCCCTGGTGCTCGCCACCGGAAGCGCACCGGTGCTCCCACCGCTACCCGCACCGCACGTCTATCCACTCAGGACTGTGGCCGACTACACGCGGCTGCTCGACGCCCTGCCGGGCGCCTCCCGCGTGGTGGTGGTCGGCGGCGGGCCGCTGGGCGTGGAGACGGCCAGCACGCTGGCCGGCCGGGGGATCGAGGTCGCCCTGGTGCACCGGCACGGGCGGTTGCTCCCGGCCGACCTGGACGCCGAGGGCGGCGGGGCGCTGCGCCGGTTCCTCCGCTCCCGCGGTGTCACGACCTGGCTCGCCAGCGCCGCGGTCGGGCTGCGTACCGCCCGCCGGGGCCGGCTCGACGGCGTCGAACTGGATGGTGGGAGGTGCGTACCGGCGGATCTGGTCGTCGTCGCGTGCGGCGCGCAGCCCCGGGTGGCGCTGGCCCGGGGCGCCGGTCTGAGGCTGGCGGCGGGTGGAGTCGCCGTCGACGACGCGCTGCGCACCTCGGATCCGCACGTGTACGCCGTGGGCGACTGCGCCGCCCACCCCGGTGCCCGCCGCGGCCACGCCACTCCGGCCTGGAGCCAGGCGGGTGTGCTCGCCGACCGGCTCAGCGGGCGCGACCCGGCCGCCCGGTACCGCGGCACCCCGCATGTGCTGCGGTTGCGGGCCGGGTTGGAGGTGGTGGCCGCGGGCGACCAGGAAGCCAGCCAGACCGACCGGGTGGTGCAGGTCGCCGACGGCACCCGGCACGCGTACCACCGGCTGGTGGTCCGTGCCGGCCGGGTCGCCGGGTTGGTCGCGATCGGCGAGCACGATGCCGTACCGACCTTTGTGGACTGGTACGAGCGCGGCACACCGGTGCCGGCCGCGCCATTCGGAATGCCATCGGATCGGAGGTCCTGATGACCCGCACGCTTGTCCTCATTGGACACGGCATGGTCGGGCACCACCTGCTGGAGCGGTTGGCGGAGCGGCCGGGCAGCGGCTGGCGGATGGTCGTGTTCGCCGAGGAACCGCAGCGCGCCTACGACCGGGTGCACCTCTCCTCGTACTTCACCGGGTCCACCGCGGACGACCTGCTGCTGGGCGACGAGGCGTTCTTCGCCGAACACGGCATCGAACTGCGCCTCGGCGAGCGGGTGGTGGCGATCGACCGCGGCGCGCGGAGGGTCACCTCGGCCGCCGGGCACACGGTGGCCTACGACGCACTGGTCCTCGCCACTGGCTCGTACCCGTTCGTGCCGCCGGTACCCGGCCGGGACGCGCCAGGCTGCTTCGTCTACCGCAGCATCGAGGACCTACGGGCGATCGAGGCCTATGCGGCGGGCTGCCGTAGCGGCGCCGTGGTCGGTGGCGGGCTGCTCGGCCTGGAGGCGGCCAACGCGTTGCGGTCACTCGGGCTCGCCACGCAGGTGGTGGAGTTCGCCCCGCGACTGATGCCGGTACAGGTCGACGAGGGCGGCGGTACGGTCCTGCGCCGGCACATCGAGGGACTCGGCGTGACTGTCCACATTGGAGCGCGTACCGAGGAGGTGCTGACGGGTACCGGCGGACAGGTCACCGGGATGCGCCTGGCCGACAGGGAGGAACCGCTCCGCGCCGACCTGGTGGTCTTCGCCGCCGGCATCCGGCCGCGCGACGACCTGGCCCGCCAGGCCGGTCTCCCGGTCGGCGAGCGGGGTGGCATCGTGGTGGACGAGGGCTGCCGTACCGCCGATCCGGCCGTCTTCGCCATTGGCGAATGCGCACTCGTCAACGGCCGGGGGTACGGGCTGGTCGGCCCCGGGTACGCGATGGCGAGTGTGGTCGCCGCGCGGCTGACCGGCGACCAGAGCGCCAGCTTCACCGGCGCCGACCTGTCAACCAAGCTGAAGCTGCTCGGTGTCGATGTCGCCTCCTTCGGTGACCCGCATGGCGGGGATGACGCGCTCGGCGTCTGCTACGCCGACTCGCTCGCCGGCGTCTACCGGAA
>JAFMQQ010000389.1 GCA_017354595.1 Micromonosporaceae bacterium | reverse complement strand
CACCGGCCCGGATCGCGGAAGATGTTTGCCGGCCGGTCCCGCTCGGCGGCACCACGATCCGACCCTGACACGGCTGCAGGCCGCGACGGACGCCGTGCATCGCCCGCCGCGGCCTGGCCGCGACGCCGGGCGGGTGTTCCCATCCCCGCCGGCGCCAGCTCAGAATCGCGTCAGTCCGCGCGGTTGTGGTGGCTCGCGGCTGACGCACTGGTGTATGTAGTCCCGGTGCTGTGTCCGGTGTCGTACCCGTCCCCCACATACTTGGCGCCGACGTACCGGGTGCCGGCGTAGGTGGCATCCGCGTACGGCAGCGCAGTGGACCCGTCGTTGTAGTTCGCGTCGCTGGTGTACTTGGCGCCGCTCTGTACCAGCGTGAAAGTCTCGGTCATCGTGTTGACCACGCGCGAGTGGCGGCCCGCCAGGGCGGTGCTGATCGCCGCCTGCGCCTCCCGCCGGCGCCGGTTCCAGCAGGCCCGGTCGCCGTCGAAGTACCCCTGCCGGTAGCCGAACCGGTACCCGAACCGGTACCCGATCCGGCCGTGCAGCCGACCGGCCAGGTAGGTGGAGGAGCCGAGCAGCAGGACGAGGATCGCGGCGACCGCCGGACTCATGATTGCGCCTCCGGCGATCCCGACCCGGAGACCACAGCCAGCATCTCCAGGTCGTCGAGATCCACATCCTCGAGCAGCTCGACGGTGACCCGGCAACCGCCGACCGTCGCCTCCGCGATCGACGAGCGCCGCACCACGCCATCGGTCTCGTAGACCCGCACCGTCAGGTCCGGACAGCCGAAGTGCGCCCGCCACGCGTTCCACTCGTCGCGATCCGCCAGGCTCAGCGAAAGGTACCGGCAGCCGCGGGCGAGGTACACCCGCCACGGCGCGACCAGGCCGGCGGCGACAGCATCGGAGACCAGGGTGAAGGCCTGGCTCCGGGTGGCGATGTCAGTCACCAGGTGGACCCCCTGACGGGAGGCTCTGGTAGCGCGTGCGGGTGACTACTGCGATGACGACTTGTCTCGCGCACGTGACACACCGTAGAACGTCCCGCTGGCGTGACAGCATCATCCGTTCGGCTGATTACCATCGGCCCTTTGTACCACTTATTGTTGGCCCGTCCCACCCCATTCGTAGACGACACGGGAGGCGTTGTGTGGACGCACTCCACGTCACTCGCGCGTGACGACCACCCGCCCCACCGATTAGCTCCGGGGAGCCCGACGTACGTTGTCCGGGTGCGTGACAACGCGAGCCGCCGGCAGGCATTCGCGAGCTTCGTCCGCAAGGCTCTGGCCGATGCGCGGACGCAGCGCGGGTGGAACGGCACCATGGTCGCGACGCGCACCGGGCTGTCCCGGCAGACGATCAACCGCTGGGTGCGGGGCGAGTGGAGCCACGACCCGGAACCGGCCCGCGTGGTCGCTTTCTGCGAGGCACTGGACATCCAGCCAACGGTGGCCTTCGGCATCCTCGGTTGGGACCGCTCGGCCAAGGCGCGCCCCGCGCCGCAGCCGCCGCCGATGGACCCGGACGTCGCCGCGCTGCTGCGCCGGCTGACCGATCCGCATATCTCGGAGCTGGAGAAGTACCACATCCGCGAAACCATCAGGTACCTCGCCTACCGGCCTGCCCTGCCGGACGAGCGACCGGCCCGCCGCCGGGGAACCGGCTAGCCCCGCCGGCGCAGCGCGCGGCAGTCACCGTTGATCAAGGAGCACGGCGAATGCCTCCGGCGTCGCGTGTCTGGGCGCTGACCAACTCCACAGGGCGTCGTGGAACTGGCAATCCGCAAATGGCGAAATGGCACTGGTACACAGTGGACACGCCAGGTCGAATGAACGGCAGCGTTAGCGTCCCCTTCCATTGTGTACTGCGAATTGCACCCCGCCCCCCGGCCTGTGTCGCCGAAGGGCAGTCCGCGGAACCGGAGGTGACGAGGTGGTCGTCGTCAAGTGGGCGGGGGTGCTGGTCGCCGCCGTTGTCACCGCTCTCGATCTATGCGCGAACATCATGCTGGGCGCGTTGAGCCTCCGGCACCAGGTCCCCGATGTGGTCAACCTCTTCGCCGTGGTGGTCGCCGCGACCGGCGCCGTGGTCGCCTTCCTCGCTCACCTGCACGGCGTAGTCGACCGCCGCCTGGCCAGCCTGGGCGAGCAGGTCAGCACCCGGCTGGACGAGCTGGAGGCGCAGATCGCCGACCGGAACACCGGTTTCGTGGAGGGGTACCTGGCCGGCCAGGGCGGCGAGGGTTCGGTCGTCCCGCTCGCCCCGCGCGGCCGGCGCAGCGGCCTGGACGAGTAACTCAGCCGCCGTACCGGCGCTGGCGGCTGGCGTACGAGCGCAGCGCGCGCAGGAAGTCGGTGCGCCGGAACCCGGGCCAGTACGCGTCGCAGAAGTAGAACTCCGAGTGCACCGACTGCCACAGCAGGAACCCGGACAGGCGCTGCTCGCCACTGGTACGGATGACCAGATCCGGGTCGGGCTGGCCGCGGGTGTACAGGTGCTCCGCGATGTGGTCCACATCGAGCACCTCGGCCAGCTCTTCGATCGTGGTACCCGCGCGGGCCCGCTCCTGCAGCAGCGAGCGGACCGCGTCGGCGATCTCCCGGCGGCCGCCGTACCCCACCGCGATGTTCACGTGCGCACCACCGGTGCGGCCGACCGTCCGCTCCTCGGCCGCCTTCAGCACCTCGGCGGTATGCGCCGGCAACACGTCCAGCGCGCCGACCATGCGCAGCTGCCACGGCCGGCCCTCGGCCGACAGATCCTCGGCGACGCCCTCGATGATGCGCAGCAGCGCCTCCACCTCGCTCGCCGGCCGGTTCAGGTTGTCGGTGGAGAGCAGCCACAGGGTGACCAGTCCCACCCCGGCCGCGTCACACCAGGAGAGCAGCTCCTCAATCTTTGCCGCGCCGGCCCGGTATCCGGCCGCGGGATTGTCGAAGCCCATCGCCCTTGCCCAGCGCCGGTTCCCGTCCAGCATCACGCCGACATGGCGCGGGCGCGGCCGGCCTTCCAACGAGGCCGCGAGACGGCGCTCGTACACCGAGTAGATGAGGTCCTTGAGGTTCACCACCATCGAGCCTAGCCACCCGCGCGCCGCGGCGCCGCCGGTCGGTGGCAACGACTACGCAACGGCCCGCGGCGCACACAGCTTGTTCTCAGCCGGTTCCGGGCCGCCGGCGGGCTACACGCCCGCGATTCCGGGCCGCCGGCGGGCTACACGCCCGCGATTCCAAGCCTGGCGCGCAGCGCGTCCAGTTCCGCCCACAGCACGCCGGGAAGTTTCTCGCCGAACTTCTCGAACCACTCGGCGATCAGCGGCACCTCGGTCCGCCACTCGTCCGGGTCCACGCGCAGCGCCGCGGCCAGATCGGCCGCTGGCAGATCGAGGCCGGAGACATCGAGCGCTTCAGGCGGTGGTACGAAACCGATCGGCGTCTCCACCGCACCCCCGTCGCCGGCCAGCCGCTGGCAGACCCACTTGAGCACCCGCGAGTTCTCGCCGAAGCCCGGCCAGAGGAACCGGCCACCCTCGCCCCGACGGAACCAGTTGACGTAGAAGATCTTCGGCAGCTTGCTCGCGTCGCCGGTGGCACCCTTGCCGATCTCGAGCCAGTGCCGGAAGTACTCGGCCGCGTCGTACCCGAGGAACGGCAGCATCGCCATCGGGTCGCGGCGTACCACGCCGACCGCCCCGGCCGCGGCGGCGGTCGTCTCGGAGGAGAGGGTGGCACCGATGAACACCCCGTGCGCCCAGTCGCGCGCCTGGGCGACCAGCGGCACGGTGGTCTTGCGGCGCCCACCGAAGAGAATCGCGTCGATGGGTACGCCCGCCGGGTCCTCGTACTCCGGGGCGAGGATCGGGCACTGGGTGATCGGGGTACAGAACCTGGAGTTGGGGTGCGCGGCCGGGCCGCCCGAGTCGGGCGTCCACCTGTTGCCGTGCCAGTCGGTGAGCTCGGCGGGTGGCTCGCCCATCCCCTCCCACCACACGTCGCCGTCGGCGGTACGGGCGACATTGGTGAAGATCGAGTTGCCCC
>JAFMQQ010000388.1 GCA_017354595.1 Micromonosporaceae bacterium | reverse complement strand
CCGAGGCGGCGACCGCACAGCTGGGCGTGCGCCTGCCGCCGCCGGGCGGTACCGCCGGGGCCGGCGAGCTGACCGTGGCCGGGCTGGGGCCGGACGAGTGGCTGGTACTGGCGCCACCCGCCAGTGCAGTCGAAGCCGACCTGCGCGCCGCGCTCGGAACCCATCACTGCTCCATTGTGGACGTATCGGCGCACCGGACGACGATCGCGCTCGACGGTACGCACGCGGCCGACGTGCTGGCCCACGGCTGCGCGCTGGACCTGCATCCGGCCCGGTTCCCGCCAGGCTCGGTCGCGCAGACCACACTGGCCGGCGCCGGGGTGGTCCTGCTGGCCCGGCCGGCAGGTGGCCCATCCGGTGCCGACCCACGGGAGAGTGGCCGGTCGGGGGGCGGGTACTGGCTGCTGGTCCGCTCCTCCTACGCACGGCACCTGGCCGGCTGGCTCGCCGACGCCTGCGTCGAGTACCTCAACCCGACTGTCTACTATGGATAGTCACTGCACGGACAGGTGCACGTGGTTGTAGTGGTCGCCCGCCGGCGTACCGTCGCCGGCGGTGTACGTGCGCCAGCCCGTGCTGGGCAGCCAGATCCGCTTGAACCAGATGATGTAGAGCACGGCGAGCCGGTCGGAGTTGGCGATGAGCCAGGCCGCGAGCCGGTCGCCGTACGCCTTGTCGTCGCCGGTCGCCACCGCGTTGAGGAAGGTGTTGCTGTGCGCCGAGAAGTCGCAGGCGCGCCCCTTGGGATGCTCGCCCGAGCCGCCGCTGCGGTAGCACGAGGTGTACCGGGTGAAGCCGGCGGCCCGCGCCTGCTGGTAGGCGTGCAGCATGCGCGGGGTGATGCAACCGCTGGTGGTCGGGTCGTTGACACTGCACGTCTCCGGCGGCCAGCTGCCGTCCGGGTTGCGCGGCGCCGGGGTCGCCGTCGCGACCAGGTTGCCGCCGGGCCCGGAGGTGGTGCCGCTGTTCGCCGCCGTCAGCGCCTTCTCCGCGTCCTGCTTGCGCTTGGCCATCACGGCGAGCTGGTTCTGCTGGTACGCCACCTCGTTGGCGATCGCCGCGTGCTGCTGGTCGTACTGTGCCTGGAACGCGTGCGCCTGCTCCAGCAGCCGGTTGTCCTGGGCCGCCTGCTGGTACAGCGTGGTCGCGCGGTCGAGGAAGTCGGTGGCGTTCGAGCTGTCCAGCAGCACCGAGACCCCGGCCAGCCGGCCGCCCTTGTACTCCTGCACCGCCATCGCGGAGACCTGCGTCGATATCTCGGTGAGCTGCGTCGCGGTCTCCTGCGCCTGCAGCTCCAGGTCGGCCTGGCGCTGCTTCGCCACCAGCAGCCGGCCCTTGGCGTCGTTGTACGCCTGGGATGCGGCCGCCAGCTTCTGCTGCAGGGCGGGGTCGCCGTCGTCGCCGCTGGACGGCGCGGCACGGGCGGCCAATGGTGCGGTGAGCGCCATCAGGGTCCCCGCGAGTACTGCCGCGACCAGGCTCCGGATCCGGGCCTGGCCAGGGATCTTCGCAGATCCACGCACCCGGGCAGCCTACCTGGCCCGGTCAAGGAGGTCGAACCGGCAGACGGTGTGTCATGGAGTTCTTACTCATAGTCGGGCATCGGGCGCCAATGCCCGACCGGCCGGCCGGACCCGGCGGTACCTGCCCGCGCCGGTGCCGCGAGTGGAGGGCGAGGCCGCTCGCCCTCCACCGCGGCCGTCCACTGTGGCCGGTCGCCGGCTACCGCGAGTCGGCGGCCATCTCCTGTGCCCGGTGGATGGCACGGACCACCTGGTTGAAGCGGAGCAGGTTGTTGTCGGAGTGGATGAATGTGGTGTGTCCCCGGTACTCGGCGAGCAGAACGTGAATCCGCCTGCGCAGCCGGGCGCCGAGCAGCCCGAGGACGATGGGCAGGACGAGCAGGGTGATGGCGCCGATCCACGCGTACCGGTCGAGCAGTTCCCAGGTCCGGGCAATGGCGACGGCGACGCTCAGCGCGACGAGCGTGGAGACGACCGTCAGGTCGCTGTGCTGCGCGTGCATCACCCGCACGTGGCGAAGCTCCGCGATCGGGTACCGGTGCCCGCAGGTGACTATGCAGTCGCGGGACACTACGGTGCCGGCACGGTGATAGAAGATGAGAAGGCGATTCTCCGGTGCCTCTCCGGTGGCACTCCCTGGCGCGACCTCGTCGCCCGGGGTAACGTTCATGGCTGGCTCCTAGCGGTCATCGCAACGGTCGTGAGGTAGCTCGAACACGGGACGGCACCTGGTGGCAGCCGGGTGCCGTCCCGTTGTGTCGGCGGCGGGGCGCGACCGCGCAACTGCGGCCGGATCGACCGGGCGCCGCGGACCACCTCCAGGACGAGGGCGCCAGCGCCGAACGGCGCTGGCGTGGCATGGCGGGCAGCGGCCCGGCTGGATCTCCGCCGTCGCGGCCCGGTACTGGCACAGGCTGGTCGGCGGCGGTGGTCACCGCTGCTGCCAACCATGGCCACTCCTTGCAGAGGAGCCGGGTACAGGACCGAGCGCCTGTGCCTCCGATGTTGCGTTAAGCACAGGCGGATTCGCAAGTGCATCAAAGCGAACTCGCATGAGTGAATGCGTGACAGCCTCGTGTCTCTACGGCAGACTGGCTGTGATCGACTACCGGCACAGATGATTGACTGCCGGAGCCGTAGATTGACTGCGGGAGGAGCGCGATGGCGGTCGGCTCTCCACCCACGGTGCGGCGCCGCCAGCTGGGCCGGGAACTGCGCCGGTTGCGCGAGGAGGCCAACCTGCTGGCCGAGGAGCTCGCCGCGCAGCTGCGCTGCTCGCCATCGAGAATCTCTCGCATCGAAACTGCTCGAATCAGGATCGGCCCGGGTACGGTGCACGAGATCCTCGACGCGCTCAAGGTCGAGGGTCCGGAGCGCAGCCGGCTGGTCACCCTGGCCAGGCAGGCCGAGGAGCGCGGTTGGTGGCAGGCGTACACCGATGCGTTACCGTACGGCTACGCCACCTACATCGCGCTGGAGTCGGAAGCCACCGGCCTCAAGATCTTCGAACCGATCGTGGTACACGGGTTGCTGCAGACCGAGGAGTACGCCCGCGCGGTCGCCGAGCAGTACGCCGGCCCACGCGAACCGGCCGCGGTCGACGCGCACGTGCGGGCCAGGCTGGCGCGCCAGGAGATCCTGAACCGGCCGGATCCGCCGCCGCTGCACGTGGTGCTGGACGAGTCGGTGCTGCACCGGGTGATCGGCAGCCGGGCGATCCTGCGCGGCCAGCTGCGCCACTTGGCCGAGGTCGCCCGGATGCGGAAGGTGACCCTGCAGGTCGTTCCGTTCGACTCCGCCGACCCGGTGGCGTACGTGACCGGACCGATGGTGATCATCGAGTTCCCGGAGTCGCGATCGGATCCGGTGACGTACATCGAGAACGTCGCCGGCGGCCTGTACATCGAGCGGCCCGAGGAGGTCCACACCTACCTTGCCGCCTTCGACCGGCTCTGCGCGGCGGCCCTGAGTCCAGAACAGACGGTCACCCGGATCGAGGCGCAGGCCCGGCGCACCCGGTAGCGGCCGTCCACTGTGTACGCCACGCCGTGGGAGGGGGGTCCCACATGCCGGTCGGGGCGTCCTGTACCCTTCGGCCGTGCATGCCGACAACCCGGGTCTGCCTGGATCCGAGATGATAGATATGTCCAATTCTTCGTTGTGGCGCAAGAGCTCCCGCAGCGCGAGCAACGGATGCTGCGTCGAGGTCGCGTCGATGCCCGGCCCGGCCGGCGTCGCGGTGAGGGACAGCAAGGACCCCGCCGGCGAGGTCCTGACCTTCCCGCCGGCCGCCTGGTCCGGATTCCTCAGCGCAGTCAAGGCGGGCGAGTTCGACCCGCCGGGTGCCGCCTCCTAGTGCTCGTCGAAGACCAGCTGCTCCGGGGCGACCGTCACCCGGTCGTCCCCGCTGGGCCAGGTACGCAGTTGACCTGAAGCCGGCTTCAAGTCGCAGGCTTGGCGGCATGACGACATCGACGCTGGACCTGCACCTCAGCTGAGAGGGGCCGGCGCCACAGCGC
>JAFMQQ010000387.1 GCA_017354595.1 Micromonosporaceae bacterium | reverse complement strand
TGCCGATGCCGGCGTACGCCGCCTCGCGCAACAGTGGGGTCGCGAAGGCGTACCCGCCTCGGATCCGGCGCAGCATCCGGCGCTGCAACAGTTCGTCGACCGCCCGTTCCAACTCGACCGCAGCCAGCGCGTCGGTCCGGTCCCCGGCCCGGGCGCGCTGCTGCAGCGCGGCCAGCGCTGCCTGCGGTACCGCGTCGCCGACGACCGCGGCGTCCCGCAGCGCGGTCCGCGCATCCGGCGGCAGCGCATCGATGCGCGCCGCGAGTACCGCCGCCAGGTCGCGGGAGAGCAACCGGCCACCGAGTGATCCCGGCGCCAGCCGCCAGAGGCTGCCACTGTGCGGTCCGGCGCCGGGCGCGGCCGCCAGCGTTCCCCGTTCGATCAGCAGGGTGACCAGTTCGGCAAGGTAGAACGGGTTGCCCTGGGCGGTAGCCAGCAGCCGGTCCTCATCGGGCTGCGCCAGCCGGCCACCGTCCAGATAGGCGGTGAGCAACCGGGCCGCGTCGGCTCCGCGCAGCGGCGCGAGAGTCGTCACCTCCGCGTCGGCGAGCCGGGTCAGTACCCCTGTCGTGCGTACCAGCTCCGGGCGCCCCATCAGCAGGACGAGGACCGGACCGTTGAGCCGGGAGAGCATGACCCCCAGAGCGGCGACCGTCTCCGGGGTCGCGTCATGCAGGTCGTCCACCACGACCAGCAGCGGCTCCTCCCGGTCCAGTGCGCTCAGTACGTCGGCGACGGCGGCCGGTATCGCCTCCACGTCGATCTCGCGCCGGCCGCCGCGCAGCCCGTCGCCGCCGGTACTGCCCGGGTGGCCGTCGCCGTGGCCGAGCAGGGTGAGCAGTGGCTCGACCGGGAAGCTCGGGGTATCCGGAGCCACCCGCGCCAGGCGTGCCCGCAGCCGGCGCAGCCGCTCCTCGATGGCGGCTCGGGTACCGGTACCGGGCTCGGCCGGCAGGCCGATCGCGATCCGTACCAGATCGGCCAGTGGCGCCAGGCGGCGCTGCTCGCCGAAGGCGGCGCAATGCACCGCGAGTACCCGGGGCGCCGGCGGCCCGAAGTCATGCCGGGCGACCATCCGCTCCACCTCGGCGCCGTACCGGGTCTTGCCCAGCCCCGCCTCACCGGTCAGGATCATCACCCGTGGCTCGCCCCGGTCCACCGCCTCGGCGAGCCGGCTCACCACCCGGGCCAGCTCGGTCTCCCGCCCCACGAACGGCGCCTCGTCACCGAGGCCGGAGCGGGTACCCGGGGCGTCGAGCAGGCCGAGCAGTTCGTAGGCCTCGACCGGTTCCCGCTTCCCCTTCAGCCGCAACGGCCGCAGCCGCCGCCAGGCGGCGATGTGCCGGCTGCTCGCCGTGCTCCGCTCGCCCGCATAGATGGCGCCGATCGCCGCCGCGTCGGCGAGCCGGGCCGCCGTGTTGACCGTGTCGCCGATGACGGTGTATTCGAGCGCGGCCTGTACCCCCGCCACCACCTCGCCGGTGTTCAGCCCGACCCGCAGGCCCAGCGGTGCTCCGCCGCCCCGCTCGTCGTCGAGTACCCGGCGCACCGCGAGCTGCATGGACAGCGCCGCCCGTACCGCCCGTTCCGCGTCGTCCTCGTGGGCGACCGGTGCGCCGAAGACCGCCATGATCCCGTCGCCGGTCAGCTTGTCCACGTGGCCACCGAAGGTCTTCACCGAACCGGCCAGCGCCGCGAGCACCCGGTCGGTCACCGCGCCGACCCGCTCCGGGTCGTGCTCCTCCGACCAGGCGGTGAAATCGGAGAGGTCACCGAAGAGTACGGTCACCACCCGGCGTTCGGTCGTGGGTAGCGCCGCGGCGGCCGGCAGCGCGGCGCCACAGTTGTGGCAGAACCGGGCATTCGGCACCGCGACTGTTCCACACACCGGGCAGGTCACGGTGTGTCCAACCGCACACTGCCCGGTTCTGTTTCCTGTTCTTCAGCCAACCGCTCGAGGTGACCCAACGCCGCCCGTACCGAGAGTTCCGCGGCCGGCCAGAGTACCCGGTCCACATCGGCGTACGCCGCGGCGACGATCTGAGCGGGAGTCGTCGCTCCGGCCGCGACCAGGTCCCGTACCTGAGCCAGCCGGGCCAGGCGGTGGCCGCGGTAGAAGCTGGCCGCCGCGGCGCAGTCGGCGAGCGGCGGCCCGTGGCCGGGCAGCACGGTCACGGGCCCCAGCCGGGCCAGCCGGTCCAGGCTGGCCAGGTAGTCGCCGAGATCCCCATCCGGATGCGCCACCACGGTGGTGCCACTACCCAGAACCGTGTCGCCGGAAAGCACTGCGGGCGACTTTGTCTCCCTAACGAGGTAACTGACCGAATCGGCTGTGTGCCCAGGGGTCGGGATGCGTTGGATGCCGGGCGCCGCCTGGATCACGGGCGCGCCGGTCAACTCAAGGAACCGGGCCAGCCCTTCGGTGTGGTCCGGGTGTCCGTGGGTGACCAGTACGCCGGCGATCGGCGCGTGCGCGGCGACCGCTGCCAGATGCGCCTCGTCGAGCGGGCCGGGGTCGACGACCAGGCAGCCGTCGAGCTCGGGCAGCCGGAGCACCCAGGTGTTGGTGCCGTCGAGCGTCATCGGTCCGGGATTGGGCGCGCGAACCAGCGTCGCCCACCCGGGTACCGTGCCGGGCGCCACCACCGGAGTGGTCAGGTGCGCCGGATTCCCCACGCCAGCGATGCTACGGCGCGAGTAGGACAACCTTCGCGGGGTTTCGCCCGCAGGGGTGGGTGGAGCCGGCGGCAACCAAGCTCAGGTGGCGACCTCGACGATCAGCTCGACCTCGACCGGTGCTCCGAGCGGCAGCTCGGCGACACCGACCGCACTGCGGGCGTGCCTGCCCGCCTCGCCGAAGACCTTCTGCAGCAACTCCGACGCACCATTGATCACCGCCGGCTGCCCGGTGAACCCCTCCGCCGAGGCGACGAAGCCCACCACCTTCACGATCTTGACCACGGTCTCCAGCCCGACCAACGCGTCGATCGCCGCAAGCGCGTTCAGCGCGCACTGCTCGGCGAGGTCCTTCGCGTGCTCGGGCGATACCCCGTCGCCGACCTTGCCGCTGGCGAGCAGCTTGCCCGCCACGATCGGCAGCTGGCCGGAGACGTACACGTGCGAGCCGGACTGCACCGCCGGAACGTACGCGGCGAGCGGGGCGGTCACCTCCGGCAGCCTGAGACCGAACTCCGCCAACCGGTCGTGCGCCTCGCTCATGATGCCGCCTCCGCGGCGAAGATTGCGCCGGCGGTCATGGCTTCGGCCTTTTCAGGTACGCCACCAACTGCTCCGCATTCGGACCCGGTATCACCGCCACCAGCTCCCAACCGTCGTCGCCCCAGTTGTCGAGGATCTGCTTGGTCGCGTGTACGAGCAGCGGTACGGTCGCGTACTCCCACCGCTTGCGGTCAGTCGCCTGCATGCGGGCACCTTAACGCAGCTACTGTCGAGGGCGTGCGCAGCACCGACCCGCCCGCCTGGCCCGCCCGGCTCAACATCGTCACCGGCAAGGGCGGCGTCGGAAAGACGACGGTATCCGCCGCACTCGCGCTGGCGTTGGCCGCCGGTGGCCGGCGCACTCTGCTGGTCGAGGTGGAGGGCCGGCAGGGCATCGCGCAGCTGTTCGGTATCCCGCCGCTGCCGTACGCCGAGTTGGCGATCGCGACCCTGCCCGGCGGCGGCGAGGTACGGGCACTCGCGGTCGACCCCGAGGAGGCGCTGCTGGAGTACCTGGCGATGTTCTACCGGTTGGGGATGGCCGGCCGGGCGCTGCGCAAGCTGGGCGCGATCGACTTCGCCACCACGATCGCCCCGGGACTGCGGGACGTACTGCTGACCGGCAAGGTGAAGGAGGCCACCACGCGCCAGGAGGGCGGCCGGCGGGTGTACGACGCCGTGGTGGTGGACGCGCCGCCGACCGGCCGGATCGGCCGTTTCCTCAACGTCACCGCAGAGACCGCGCGGCTGGCCAAGGTTGGCCCGATCAAGAACCAGAGCGAAGGCGTCGCCGCGATCCTCCGCTCCCCGATCACCGCGGTGCA
>JAFMQQ010000386.1 GCA_017354595.1 Micromonosporaceae bacterium | reverse complement strand
GGTCGCCGTGGTCTCCAGCATCATCCCCATGCTCGGCGCCACCGGCTTGAGCCGCTGCAGCTCCGACCAGGAGAGCACACCCGGGTTGAGATGGGGCAGCAGCCCGGTCTCCTCCAGCACCGCCACCGCCACCGACCGCAGATAGTCCACAGTGGACTCGTACCCGCGCTCGTGCAGCCACTCGCGCGCGACCGGCCAGCGCTGCTCCGGCCGGTCGCCGAGGGTGAACAGCGCCTCCTTGCACCCCAGGGCGGCACCGGCCCGGGCGATCCCCAGCACCTCATCCCGGTCCAGGTACGGCGTCGCGAGCCGGTGCGGCACGGTGACGAAGGTGCAGTAGTGGCACCGGTCCCGGCACAACCGGGTCAGCGGGATGAAGACCTTCTTCGAGTACGTGACCACACCCGCCCGGCCGGCCTGTTCCAGCCCGGCATCGCGGACCGTACCGGCGACCCGCAGCAGCTCGTCGAGCGGCTCACCGCGGGCGCCGAGCAACACCGCCGCCTCATCCGCGTCGAGGCTCCGGCCGTCGGCGGCTCGGCGCAGTGCGCGCCGCAGCCCGGCCGGTGCACCGGCATGGCTGGCTGGATCGACCACTCGTGCAGCCTATGCGGTACCGGTACGGCTAGCCCGGAGCGTCGGCAAGCTCACACCGCCCACGATCAACGCCAGGTCTGGGTCGGCGGCTCCTCGTCGGGGTCGGTCCGCGGCGGAGCCGAGCCGGGTTCGGCCGGCTGGCCGGAGGTCGGCTGCCCGGAGGTCGGCGCCGCCGAGACGTCCGGCCCGGCCGGGCCGGGCCAGGTGTAGCTGGTGGTCGGCTCCGCATCCGGCTGGATCAGCTGGGTGCCGTTGGTGTCCCGGTCCTCCGGCTCGGCACCGGTCGCCGGCGGGGTACCGGCGTCGGTCGGGGTACCGGCCTCCGGCGGGATCGCACCGACCTGGGTCGTGTCGGACAGGTCCGAGGCTGGCGCCGGCGCGCCGGAGGTTGGCGTACCGAGGGCTGGCGTACCGGAGGCTGGCGTGACGGGAGGGGCCGGCGTGCCCGGCGGCGGGTAGCTCGGCGTCTGGTACGTCGGCGTCTGGTACACCGCCTGGCCCGGCGACTGGTACCCGGGTGCCGGGTAGCCCGGCGCCGCATAGCCCGAGGGCGCCGACGGCACGGGCGGCGTGGACGGTACGGGGGGTGTGGACGCGGGCGGGTAGGCCGGCGCGCCCGGGGACGGCTGGGTCGGGTACCCACCGGTCGGCCCGTACAGCACCGAGTTCGGCACCGGCTGGCCGGGCGGTCCTTGGTACGCCGCGCCCGGGTACCCCGCGGGCGGGTAGCCGGGCTGGCCACCGTACCCGGGATAACCCGGCTGGCCGTACGGGTAGCCCTGCGCCACCGGCTTGGGCTTCGGTACGACGTACAGGGCCTGGTACAGGCGCAGCACCAGGAACGCGGCGAATCCCAGCACCACCAGCCAGACCAACCGGATCAGCAGGGAGATGAACGCGTCGATGACCGCGCCCGAGGCGTCCCGGCCGACATCCCCGATGAAGCCGGCGAACAGGCACACGAGCCCGAAGACGGCGGAGACCGCGTACTCGACCAGCGCCAGCGTCGTGATCAGCTGGCCCCTCCGTACCGGAGGCTTGATCAGCGTGGCGAGCAGAACGCCGCCGATCGGGAAGACGATCGGCACCAGGCCGGCGAAGTCGAAGTACTCGCCGCTGGCCCGCGCGGAGAAGCCACCGGAGAAGTCCTCGCCGAAGACCGCCAACAGGTTGAGCACGGCCAGCACCAGCAGCGCACCGCCGGCGACGACCAGGACGAGCGCTGCGACCTCCCGGTAGGGCGCCAGCGCGGGCGCCGCCTGCTTGCCGGTGGGAGACGTTGTCGACGAGGCTGGCCCGGGCGCGGGCACGCCCGACCCGGACGGCGGAGCGGAGCCCGGAACGGATGGCGTGGTGGTCACAACTCCCCCTTGTCAGTGGGCAACTTTGTCGGCGTCGACCGGTGGCGGCAACCGAGCCTAGCGCCGCCGGGCGCGGGACGGGGCGCGCGGTACCCGGACAGAGCGCCACGGCCGCATCGGCTGGAATTATTGCGGAGGTGAGCATGCGAATCGTGGTTCTGGCCGGTGGCATCGGTGGCGCCCGCTTCCTTCAGGGCGTACGGGCATTCGCCGGCGCCGGGGTCGAGGTGACCGCGGTGGTCAACGTCGGGGACGACGTGACCCTGCACGGCCTGCGCATCTGTCCCGACCTGGACAGCGTGATGTACACGCTGGGCGGCGGCGCGGACGCCAAGCGCGGCTGGGGTCGGGCCGGTGAGACCTGGGCGGTCAAACAGGAGCTGGCCGCGTACGGCGCCGAGCCCGCCTGGTTCGGCCTGGGCGACCGGGACACGGCGACGCACCTGGTGCGTACCCGGATGCTGGATGCCGGGTACCCGCTGTCGGCGGTGACCGAGGCGCTGTGCGCCCGCTGGCGCCCGGGGGTGCGGCTGCTGCCCGCCACCGACGAGCGGTTGGAGACCCATGTGGTCGTCGCCGATCCGGAACAGCGCGCGATCCACTTCCAGGAGTGGTGGATCCGGTACCACGCCGAACTGCCCGCGCAGCGCTTCGTCTTCGTCGGCGCGCAGGCCGCCAAGCCGGCGCCGGGGGTGGTCGACGCGATCACCAACGCCGATATCGTGCTGCTGGCGCCGAGCAATCCGGTCGTCTCCATCGCGCCGATCCTGGCCGTCGCCGGGCTGCGCGAGGCGCTGGTCGCCGGCCCGGCACCAGTGGTCGGTGTCTCCCCGATCATCGACGGGGCGCCGGTACGGGGGATGGCGGACCGGTGCCTCGCGGCGATCTCGGTGCCGTGTACCGCGGCCGGCGTCGGCGAACTCTACGGCGCCCGGTCGGCGGGTGGCGTACTGGACGGGTGGCTGGTGGACTCCGCGGACGCGAAGACGGAGGTGCCGGGCGTCGCGGTACGCGATACTCCACTGTGGATGCGGGACGAGTCGGCCACGGTCTCGATGGTGCGCGCCGCGCTGGATCTTTCGGGGGTACGGGTTGACTGAAGACTTGTCCATCCGGCCGGTCACCGGAATCGGCGATGTGGCACCCGGTGCCGACCTCGCCGGGCTGATCGCGACCGCGGCGCCGTGGATCGAGGATGGTGACGTACTGGTGGTCACCAGCAAGATCGTCTCGAAGGCGGAGGGGCGGCTGGTGCCGGTACCCGTGGATGGGCCGCAGCGCGAGGCGGCCCGCGACGCCCTGCTCGCCCAGGAGACCGCCCGGGTGGTGGCCCGCCGCGGCCGCACCGCGATCGTGCAGACCCACCACGGCTTCGTTATGGCATCGGCTGGCATAGATGCATCCAATGTGGACAGAGACCGGCTGGTGCTGCTGCCGCTGGATCCGGACGCTTCGGCACGGGTGCTGCGCAACGCGCTGCGGCAGCGCTACGGCCTGGACGTCGCGGTGGTGGTCAGCGACACCATGGGCCGGCCGTGGCGGATCGGGTTGACCGACGTGGCACTGGGCGCCGCCGGTATCGCCGCGCTGCGCGACTACCGGGGCGAGACGGACGCGTACGGCAACGAGCTGATGATCACTCAGGTGGCGGTGATCGATGAGCTGTGCGCGGCCGCCGAGTTGGTGAAGGGCAAGTACGACCAGGTGCCGGTGGCGGTGGTACGCGGCCTGGCCGCGACCGGGGCGCCGCACGGCGCGGGCGCCGCCGAGCTGGTACGCGACGCCGAAACCGACCTGTTCTCGCTCGGTACTGCCGAGGCGCGCCGGCAGGGTCGCCGGGATGCCGCGGCCCAGGGTGACCCAGCGGACCCAGCGGACCCGGCCGACCCACCGGCGTTCGCCGGCACGCTGCCCGCGCTGCCAGCGGTACGCGCAGCACTCGCCCTGGTCGGCTCGCCCCGGCTGCGGTTGCTGGAACCCGGCGCCCGGGACAAGCTGGCCGACCGGGTCACCGGATCCGCGGAGCTGGTGGTCGCCTGCGCGGCCGGGCCGGATCCGGCGGCGTGTGCGCTGGCCGGGGCGGACCTGCAGC
>JAFMQQ010000385.1 GCA_017354595.1 Micromonosporaceae bacterium | reverse complement strand
ACCAGGGATTCGGTGGCTTTCTCGGCAACGCAGTGATGGGCGTCGTCTTCGCGCTCTTCTTCCTGCGGTTCCGTCGAGTCGGACCGCTTGTAGTGGCGCATGCCGCAATCGACACCGTTTCCTTCGTCGGGTACGCGTTGCTGCACGACCACCTGCCCTCGTTCCTGCGCTAGCCCGACCCGTCGGCGCGTCAGCTGGGTGAAGGAGCAGGCGCCGCCGCGCTGCGCTGGTTGGCGACGGCTGTGATCACGTCGGCGACGTAGGTCGGTGGCTTGATGGCCGTACCCCGGAGGCTGCGCGGGAAGATCCGGTCGACGTCGGCCGGGTAGACCTCGCCGGACGAGGGCGCCTCGACGCGGGGAGTACCGACGAGATGTGCGGCGACCGGCACGGTTGCCTGGTCGCCGGTGCCGCCCCCGGGCAGCTCCTCCTCGCAGTAGAGCCAGGCGTAGGCGATGGATACATCGGATGCGTCCGCGGCGGTCTCCGGGTCGGTACCGAAGGTCCGCGCGGCACACGCGATCGGGTTGCGGTGAAACGTGATGATCTGGGGAAAGCGGTGCTCAACCAGGTCGACGACGCGTGCGTCGAGCACCTGCCGCACGGTGGTGGAGGGCGGGCTCGCCGGCGCCGGGTCGCCGGATGCGCCACCGACGCAGCCGGCGACCGACCAGACCAGCGCTACCGCACCGGCCATGCCGATCAGACGCGAATGTCCTGAAGTCACTGACTGGCCTCCCAGCGTTTGAGCAATGAGTCAGGGCGTGATGGTTCGGACGCCATGCCCCGACCTGATGAAGTTGAGCCGTTGCCAGGAAGTGCGCGTGCAGTGCCACTTGCGCCAGTCTATGACCTCGCCTATCGAGATCCTTGTCGCTGATGGGGTGACCCTCTACCTGACCCTTTGTCCACACAGAGTTGGAGGTCTTGCCCTTTTTGTTAGAGCCTCGTGGCTTCCCAACTCTGGTGGTGGGTCTTAAGCTGCCCGGGGATCGTGGGCAGCCGTGTGCCCACGAAGGTTCGGAGGTTGGGGCAAGTGTCGTTTCTGCAAGCCAGACTGAGCCGGCCGGCCAGGATTCTGATAGTCAGCGGGGCGGCCGCAGTGACCGTCGCCGCCGCGGGTGGCGCGATCGCGCTCGCCGGCCAGCAGCCGGCGATCGAGGCGCAGGTGTACGCCGTCCAGATGGCGGAGAATCCGGCCGCAACTGCCGCCCAGAGCAAGGCACCGGCTGGGACGCGGTTCAACGCGCACTCCAAGCAGGCAACCGACTACAGCGCGCACCTGCGTACCGAACAGGACGCGGCGCTCAAGCGTGCCGGGGTCGACCCCAGGACCGCCATCTATCACTACACCAACACCTTCAACGGTGTCGCGGTCAAGTTGACCCCGATCCAGGTGGCGAAGCTGCAGCATGACTCCACTGTGGTCCGGGTCTGGAAGAACCAGATCCTGACCACCGATGCGCTGACGACGCCCGACTTCCTCGGACTGACCGGAAAGGACGGTGTGTGGAAGAAGCAGTTCCACAGCGACCAGAATGCCGGCCTTGGGGTGATCGTCGCGGACATCGACACCGGTTTCTGGCCGGAGAGCCCCAGCCTGGCGCCGCTGCCCGAGCCCCGGCCGGACGCCAGCATCATCAGCCAGAAGTGGCACGGCACCTGTGATACCTCGGGTGAGTCGCCGGTTACCTGTAACAACAAGGTGATCGGGGCGCGCTTCTTCGACTCCGCTGGCCTGTCCACAGCGAACCCGCACGAGTTCACCTCGCCGCGCGACTTCGACGGCCACGGCACGCACACCACCACCACGGCGGCCGGCGACTTCGTGTCCCACGCCAGCGCCGTCATCGGCGATGTCGGCCCGATCGAGGGGGTCGCGCCGGCTGCCCGCGTCGCTATCTACAAGGTGTTGTACGAGAACGCGGCTGGTGACTCGGCCAGCGGTAGCACGGCGGACATCGCCGCCGCGGTCGACCAGGCTGTCGCCGACGGTGTGGATGTCATCAACATGTCGCTCGGCGGGTCGAGCGACCAGTTCTCGTTCCTCGACCTGGCCACGCTCAACGCCACCCAGGCCGGTGTCTTCGTCGCGATGGCGGGCGGCAACGCCGGTCCCGGTGCGGCGACGATCACCAACGACATGCCGTGGGAGACCACGGTCGCGGCCGGTACGCACAACAAGCTCGCCACGAAGAGCTTCACCCTCGGCAATGGCGTCACCTACACCGGTGTCGGCGTCGGTGGTGCGGTAGCCAGCTCGCCACTGGTGGACGCGGCCCAGGCGGCGGCGCCCGGCCACAGCGCCAGTGACGCGAACCTCTGCTTCGAGGGCGCGCTCGACCCGGCCAAGGTCACCGGCGCGATCGTGCTGTGCCAGCGGGGTACCAACGCCCGGGTGGCGAAGAGCGCCGCAGTGAAGGAGGCCGGCGGGGTCGGCATGATCATGTGGAACCCGTCGCCGCAGAGTGTCAACGCGGACTTCCACTCGGTACCCAGCGTGCACGTGGACACCGCGACCGGCCAGGCGGTGCGGGCATACATCGCCGGCACCACCAACCCGACCGCCTCCATCGCGGCCAGCGTCACCAAGACCGTCGAGGCACCCGCGGTGACCGACTTCTCCAGCCGCGGCCCGACCGTGAACGGCGCCGGCAGCCTGATCAAGCCAGACATCCTGGCGCCGGGCAACGACGTGATCGCGGGCGTCTCCCCGCTCAACCACGGCGGCGGCCTGTACGACACCGAGTCCGGCACCTCCCAGGCGACGCCGCACATCGCCGGCATCGCAGCCCTGCTGAAGTCCAAGCACCAGGACTGGTCGCCGATGTGGATCAAGTCGGCGATCATGACCACCGCGAACCAGAAGGACAGCAACGGCAAGCCGATCGCCGACCAGGGCACCGGCGGCAACGCCACCCCGCTGGCCATCGGCTCCGGCCAGGTCGTCCCGGCCGCGGCGTTCGACCCCGGCCTGGTCTACGACTCCGACATCGTCCAGTGGGTCGCCTTCACCTGCGGCATCGGCATCCACCTCGGCGACGCCAACGGCAACGACCTGTGCAACGTCACCGGCGAACTGAGCGGTACCGACCTGAACTACCCGTCGATCTCGATCCCCTCGCTGATCAACTCGCAGGCGGTCACCCGCACGGTCACCAACGTCGATCGCAAGCTCGGCATCTACGTCCCCAAGGTGGTCGCGCCGGCCGGATACACCGCATCGGTCAGCCCGCGGGTACTGGTGGTCCAGCCGCACAAGACGGCGAGCTACACGGTCACGCTGACCCGCACCGACGCCGCCTTCAACCAGTTCGCGTTCGGCTCGATCACCTGGTCGGACCTGTCCGGGCACAAGGTGTACAGCCCGATCGCGGTCAAGTCGGTGGAGTTGGAGGCACCGGCCGCGGTCAGCGGTACCGGCACCGACGGCACGACCGCTGTCTCGCTCACGCCCGGCTTCACCGGCACGCTGACCGCAACGCCGTCCGGCCTCGCTGCGGACCAGGGCGTCACCACGCCACTGGTGCAGGATGACGCCGGCTTCGACCCGAACAACCCGGCGGCCGGTCCAGGTACGGCAGCGATCCCGTTCACCGTTCCGGCCGGTACCAAGCTGGCCCGGGTCGCCACCTTCGCGTCAGACTATGTCGCCAACACCGACGTCGATGTGTTCGTGTACGCCAAGGCGGCGGACGGTAGCCTGTCGCTGTTCGACCTGAGCGCCGGCGGTACCGCCGACGAGCAGGTGGACATCACGCGGCCCGGTGACTATGTCGCCTTCGTCGATGTCTTCGCCAACCCGACCGGGAGCACCATCCAGGTGCAGGAGCACCAGTGGATCGTGCCGCCCACGGCGGGCAGCCTCACCGCGACACCGGCGAGCCAGTCGGTGACCGGGGGTACCGCCGCCACGGTCACCCTCGGCTGGAGTGGCCTGACCGCCGGCAGCCGGTACCTCGGGGTGCTCGACTACGGCGACGGTACGAACACCATCGGCCAGACCGTGGTCGCGGTAAGCAGCTGAACGATCGCCTAAGGGAGCGCCCCC
>JAFMQQ010000384.1 GCA_017354595.1 Micromonosporaceae bacterium | reverse complement strand
GCATGGGCTGGCGGCGCCGGCTGGCCTCGGCGGCCGGCCCGCTCGCGCACGGCGCGCTGCTGCGGCTGTCCCCCTACTACCGCAAGCGGTAACGCCTCAGCCCCAGTTGACCGGCGCGGCCGTGTACCGGCGCAGCAGGTCGACCAGTTCGACCACGCCCATGGTGCGGCGCGGGTGGGCGAGGATGACCACCGGCGTGCCGAACTTTCGCAGCGTCCGGCCGGCCAGCCGCCGGGTGACCCGACCCGTCCGGTCCAGGTGCGGCTGCGGGTCGGCGACGACCAGCGCCACGAGGCGGATGCCGGGCGAGCCGATCGGGACCACCCGGCCGCCCGGCGCCCGTACCCGGATCTCGCGGACCTCGGCCCAGGAACCGGCCATGCGGCTGCTCGGCAGTTCCCAGCCGGCCGGCGTGAAGCGCGCCACCGCGCGCTGGCGCAGGACGCGCACCATCGGGAACACCAGCAGTCCGGTGGACGCGGTGACCAGGCAGCCCAGGATGATGAACAGGACCTCGAAGGCCAGGTATCCGGCGCTGGCGTAGAACACCGCACCCAGCCAGACGATCGCACAGAGCAGCACCAGGCTCGCGAAGGAACCGATCGCGGCACCGATGCGGGCCCGGATCTCGACCGGCTCGGCGGCGGGACCGGCGGGCGCGGCCGGTCCGGCGGGCGCGGCCGGACCGGCGGGTGCCGCCTGGTGCAGGCCGTACGGCACGGTGAACTCGCTCTGGTACGGGTTGACCAAACCGGCCGGCGCACGGTCCGGTGCCCCGGTGCGGGCCGCCTCCACCGCGAGCAGGCCGCAACTGTGCAACTGCCGGTACCGGCTGCGGCGCAGGCGCAGCGCGACGGCGCCGCCGACGTACCCGATCACCAGCAGAATGGTGACCGCCTCCAGTTCGGCCTGGGAGGCATGGGCGAGCGTCAATGCGAACTCCAGTAGGGCGATCGCGACGATGGCGACGATCGGCACGACCACCAGCAACACGGTGAGGCGGCGGGCCATGGTCCGCCCGTACCCGGCGCAGACCAGGCCGAGACCGGCATCGGGCGGGGCGGCACCCTGCCGCGCGGCCGTCCAGGCCGCCACCCGCGCCTGCGGGCTCAGCGACCGCCAGGCATTGACCGCCTCCCGACCCAGGGGAACCAACGTCTGCATCCGAACCTCCCGTGTCGCCGCAGCCTACCGTTTCCGGCCGGCGCGCACTTGCCGGCTCCGGGCGGTCCACAAGCGACAGTCACCCGGTGTGGCCCGGAAGTCCCGACTCAGGGCGGCGGGCTGGTCGGGTCGACGACGGGTACGTCGTCGGTGGGCTCGGCCGGGCGCAGCCGGCGCAGCACCGCCGGGGCGGTACCGGTCAGCAGCGCGCCGATGCCGCGCCGTAGCAGCGACGGCGCCCGGCCGGCGTGGTCGGGCAGCTGCCAGTGGTGGCCGACGAGTCCCGCGTACACCGCGAGTGTCTGCAGCGCGGTCGCGAAGTCCAGAGTGGACAGAATCTCGTCGGCGATACCGAACGGGATGGACAGCGGGAGCGGGCCGCGCGCGTACTCCACCGCCCAGACCCCGTCGGTGAAGTTCATCGCCCGCGCCTGGTTGCGGCCAACGTAGACCCGGTCGCCCGGCTTGTAGACGCGCTTGGAGAACTGCCCCTCGCCGTAGTACCACATCTCGCCGTCGATGACGGTGTCCCAGAAGCCGACCGCGTGCCGGCCCGAGTGCCCCTCCGAGCCGATCGGGGTACCCCAGATCATCAGGTACTCGTTGACGGATGCGTAGTACAGCTTCATCTGGATCATCGCGCCGCCGGCGTTGCTGTAGATCCAGGGTTGGTCGTGGTCGATGCGGCCCGGGTACTTGTCGGCCATCGCCGCCGCGATCGTGTCGAACATCTCCGGCTTGGGCCGGCCCAGGCCGGTCAGCGCGCACTCGTGAATGACCTCGGGGTCGAACAGATAGTTGCGCGCCGGTGGCGCGCCAGCGACTCGGTACTCCATTCCAGGCAGCCTAAGTCAGCGGGTGGGCGGCGAAGAAGAGCCAGATCAGCTCGTTCGCATCGGTCTGTTGCCCGCGCGGCCACTGGTGCCTCCAGCCGGCCAGGGTGTACAGCTCGACCGCGGCCCCGTTGCGGCAACCGGTGTACCGGGTCAGCGTGGTGGTCCGGTCGACGCGCTGGGTCGCCGGGCGGGCCGAGCAGCCGTCGATGCCGGCCCAGCGCTGCGCCGCGACCGGGACGCTGTAGGTCCAGTAGGAGGCGCCGTTTCCGCCGTACGGGTTGGTCCGGTCGGCGGTACCGTGCAGCGCGACCACGGCCACCCCCCGGCCGGGCCGGCAGGGCAGCGGCGCGCGCAGCCCGCTGACCGCGGCGAAGGCGGCCAACCCGGTACCCGGCCGGCAGGCGTACCCGGAGAGCATCCTCGCGCCGCCGGAGAAACCGGCGGCGTAGACGCGGTCGGTCGCCACGCAGTAGGTGCGCAGCAGCAGCGCCAGCGCCGAGGTGAGGTACCAGGAGTCGTCGGCGACCCAGGCGTACCCGCTGCCGGATCGCCGGCCGCCCTGCGGGTACGCCACGATGAAGCCGTACCGGTCGGCCGTGGCGTCCATCCCGGTGCCGCTCTCCTGGCGGGCGGCGGTGGAGCCGGTGCCGTGCAGGCTGAGCACCAGCGGCCAGCCGTGCCGGGGGCCGGATGTCCCGGCGGCCGAGTAGCCGGCCGGTAGGTGCACCCGCAGCGTCCGGACGCTCCGGCCGCGCCGGACGGTCAGCTGGGTGGCGGCCGGACGCGCGTCCTGGCTTGGGCGTGCCCTCCCGGGGCGGGCCGCGGTGCAGGCCGAGCCGGCATAGCCGGCCGGCAATGGCTGCGCCTGCGGTGCCTGGTCGGCGGCCACGACGTTGCCTGCCAGCAGTCCGGCGGTGGCGAGGCAGGCAACGGCGAACAGCACCGCGGTGTGCCGCGCTCGCGCCATCCCGTACCCCCGCCAGCCGATGGTGAGGGCATCGTACGCCCGGTGCACCAGCCCGGCCGAGTCAGATGGTCACAGGGCGGTGGCGTGGGACACCTTCCACCCCGAACCCTGGCCCGGGTCGCCGACCCGCACCATGGTGAGCAGAACCCGGTTCTGGTCCACCTTCTCGCCACTGATGTTGGTGTTGCTCCGGTACTGGTCGAGGTAGACCAGCAACTCCACCGTATCGGTACTGGCCTGCAGCACCCCGATCGCGGAGACCTGCGCCTGCACCACCGCCTGCTCCCGCACCGCGGTCGGCTTCAGCGCGGCCGTCGTCTGCTCGTACTCTTTCGCGAACTCGCCGGTGGTCCACGGCTTCGCGGCGGCTACACCGGAGTCGAAGGACCGGTAGTCGTAGGAGAAGATCGCCTGTGCCGCCGTGGTGGCGGCGGCGACGCAGGCCCGACCGGCCGCGGCACTGTCCACAGAGGACTCCCGCTGCTGCCAGGCGAAGCCGGCCACGCCGAGCGCGATCAGCGTCAGCGCAACAAGTATCAGGATGGTCCGTCGTAGCGACCGCATCGCTGCCTCCCGCCGCTCAGCCCACGAACTGCAACTGGGACACCAGCCAGCGACCGGATCCGTCCCGGGCCAGGTTCACCTGGATCCGGTAGTGGGACAGCCGCCCGCTGGGTGCCTTGGTGTTCTTCACGGTGGCGTCCACGGCGACCAGCACCACAGCGCTGCTCCGGGTCACCGAGACGACCGCGGCGCGAAGCGCGGTACCCCGGGAGTCCACCTTGTTCTCCAGCACGGCCGCCCGGATCTGCGCCGAGTCCGCGGCCAGCTGGTCCTTGAAGTCCCCGGTCGCGCCGTCCGAGATGCGGCTCAGGTCACGGTCCACTGTGGACGCGCTGATGGAGACGAAGTTGACGCAGGCCTGCCGGGCGGCGGCCAGCGCCTGCTGCCGGGCCACATCCAGCGCGCGCTGGTCCCACCAGGCCTTGCCGGCCAGCCCCGCGGTGGCCAGCGCCGCGAGCAGCAGGACCAGCGCCGCGCCGCCGAGCAGCCGGAGCCGGCGCGGGCTCGCCGCCGGGGCAGCCT
>JAFMQQ010000005.1 GCA_017354595.1 Micromonosporaceae bacterium | reverse complement strand
GCGTCGGCGTGCCGCGCCGCGGCGAGGTTGATGTCGCGCACGCTCGACGAGGCGCCCTGCTCAACCAGGCGCAGCCGGTTCGCGCCGAAGCTGTTGGTCTGGATGACATCCACCCCGGCCGCGATGTAGCTGTCGTGGATGGTGCAGACCAGGTCCGGGTTGGTCAGGTTCAGCTCGGGCAGGGCCCGGTCCAGCGAGTTGCCGGCCGAGTGCAGCATGGTGCCCATCGCGCCGTCGCAGACCAGCACCTGCTTCTCCAGCGCCGCCGTGAAACTGTGCGCGGCTGGCGCGCCGGTGCCCCCCAAGGCGGGCGCGCGTTGCGCCCCGGCGGCCCGCGACCTCGCCGTTGCGGGGGTGTCGGGGAAGGTCGTCATGACGGGTCCCCCAGTGCGTCGGCGTCCAGCCCGTCCAGGCCCAGCGCATCCAGGCCCAGCGCGCCGAGGATCTCCAGCGCCACCTGGGCCATCAGCCGGTCGCGGTAGTTGTCCAGGTCCAGGCCGCTGATCTCCTCCACCCGGCGGATCCGGTACGTCACCGTGTTCGGGTGTACGTGCAGCTTGCGGGCGGCCCGCTGGGGACTGTTGTTCTCCTGCAGGTAGCAGGCGAGCGTGCTCAGGTACTTCGAGCCGTGTTCGCGTTCGTAGCTGGTCAGCCGGCCGAGCACCTCGGCCACGAACTTGTGCAGCTCGGCGAGGTCCGGGATCTGCAGCAGCAGCCGGTAGATGCCCAGCTCGTCGAAGAGCACCACGCCCCGCCGCCCCACCCGGCGCATCGCGTCCATGGTGCGCCGCGCCTCGGCGTACGAGCGCCCGATGTCCACCGGGCGCCGGCACACCCCACCGACGCCCATGACGATCTCGGCCGCGTTGAAGGTCTCCTCGATCCGCTTGACGCACGCGGCGCCCAGGGCCGCGGCCCGGGTACCGCCCCGGCGTTTTTCGCCGGCGGGGTGGGTGGAGCCGGCGACCGGGCCCGTCTCCGGCAGGACGACCACGACCTCCTCGTCGCGTACCGACGTGATGGCGCCGGGAGCCCGGGAGGCGAAGAAGCGCTCCACCGCCGCGGCCGTGCGGACGACGACGGCCGTCCGTGCCTCGGTGGCCGGGTCGCCGGGGGCGACCAGCTGGACCACGACCGACAGCACCCGGTGGTCGGTGTATTCGTCGTAGCCCAGGTGTTTGGCCCAGCGCGCGGTCTCCACCGGGTCGCGGCTGAACAGCAGCCCCTCGACCAGGTCGCCGCGGACCCGGCTGGCGGCGGCGGCGACCACCCGCTCCCGCCCCAGGATCACCCCGCAGATGGTGGCGGCGTGCTCGGTGAGCAGCAGGCTCATGTCCTCGCCCGGGGTGCGGTCCCGGTCGGCGGCGAGCTCACCCCGGTCCAGGGTCATCAGGAACGCGGGTACGTTGTCGCCGACCAGGATCGGCGCGACCACCACGGAGGTACCGCTGCGCACGTCGGGCAGGCGCAGCACCCGGCGGTTCTGCCCGCTGGCGGCGAGCACCTGGGCGAGCCTCGGGTGCACCACGTTCTCCCGGATGTACTCCTCGGCCTTCTCCGGTGTCTCGCCCGGGGCGGCGGCGGCCAGCACGTCCATCTTCGGGTTGACCACGGCGACGGTGGCGGCGAGGTGGTCGGCGATCAGGCGGGCGACACTGCCCAGGTCGGCGTCCTGCAACGCCAGCCCGGACAGCTGGCGGTACACGGCGACCAGATCGCGCAGCGCCCGGTTCTCCCGTACGGTCTCGGTCGGTACGGGCGGCTGCGCGGTGGCGGTCGTCGGGGGACGGGGGGTGTCCGCCATGTTGCTGACCATAGTCGGCCGGTGGCCAACCTCTCTTGTGCTCGAGCACAAAGCGCGGGCTCGCTTGTCCTCCTCGCGGCCAGGCCCGCGGTACCGGCCGGTTCTCAGTACCCTGACACGGCAGCGCGGCCGCCGACGGCAGCCTCGCCGTGGTCGCGGACACCTCCGCCCAGCCATCCGCGGCGGTCGCCGACTTCAAGCAGCTGTGGCCGGATGAGACGAGCTTCAAGAGCGCCACCCAGAAGTACGGCACGGCGCCCGAGTTCGGCCGCCAGACGCACACCGTCTACACCCCGGAGTACAACCACTCGAACCCGAATATCCACGAGGAGGCGGGGCGCGACTACGAGATCCTGCTGTGCCAGAACAACCTGGTGCTGCAATGACCCTTTCGATCGTCACGCGCGGCATAGCCGACCGGCGGCCCGGACTGTCTGGCCATGATGTCCACAGTGGACGGATGTGAGTGGTCCCACGGGTACGCGCGTCCTGCGTATTGTGTTCGCCATGACCGCCCGTCGTCCGGACCGCCGCGTGCTGGCGGCCGGCGCGCTGGCCACGGCCGGCTTGCTGCTCGCCGCGTGCGTACCGGCAACCCAGGTGCGGGTACCGTCGCCCACGCCTCCGGCCGCGAGTCCGAGCCCCAGCCGCACGCCGCACTTCGCGCCGGGCGCCGCGAGAAGTGACGACCGGCTGTTCCCGGAGCTCGGCGACGGCGGCTACGACGCGACCCACTACGCGATCACCGTCGGCTACACCAGTTCGGGCAAGGCGATCACCGGCGACGCCGTCGTCACCGCGACCGCGACCCAGGACCTGTCCAACTTCGCGCTGGACCTGCGGGCGCTGACGGTGTCGTCGGTGACCGTGGACGGCAGGCCGGCGCGATTCAGCCGGGCCGGGGACAAGCTCGTGGTCACCCCCGCCACCGGCATCCCGCTCGGTGCCACATTCGCCACGCACATCGTGTACGGGGGTGTGCCGAAGACGTACGAGGCGCCGGGCCTGGGTACCGAGGGCTTCCACAGTTACGCCGGCCAGCAGGCGATCGCCCAGGGTGAACCGCACGTCGCCGCCTCCTGGTACCCGGTGGACGACCGGCCGGGGGACAAGGCGACGTACGACATCGCGATCACCGCGCCAGTGGCGGACGTGGCACTCGCCGGCGGCGTGCTGACCGCGAAGACGCCAGCCTCCGGTGGCCGGCAGACCTGGCACTGGACGGAGTCCGCGCCGATGGCCAGTTATCTCGCGTTCGTGGCGATCGGCCGGTACCGGCTACACACCTCCACCCACAACGGCCGGCCGGTGCTGGTCGCGGTCGCCTCCTCGCTGCCCACGTCGGTCGACCGGGTGCTGGCGCAGACGCCGCGGATCACCGACTTTCTCGCCTCGCAGTTCGGGCCGTACCCGTTCGACGCGGAGGGCGGCATCGTGCACGACGACCCGGTGTTCGGCTTCGCACTGGAGAACCAGACCCGGCCGGTCTACTCGGCGGCCTTCTTCCGCAACACGTCGACCTCGTACCAGACCAGCGTCATCGCGCACGAACTCGCGCACCAGTGGTACGGGGACTCGGTGTCGCTGGCGCAGTGGCAGGACATCTGGCTGAACGAGGGCTTCGCCACCTATGCCATGTGGCTGTGGACCGAGCACCAGGGCGGCGCCTCCCCGCTGCAGACCTTCACCCAGCTGTACAACTCCGGGAAGCTGCCGAAGGAGGCGCCGGGCAGGCTGGACCGGCGGCACATCTTCGACAACACCCCGTACAACCGCGGCGCGGCGACCCTCGAGGCGCTGCGCATCTCCATCGGCGACGCGGCCTTCTTCCAGACCATCCGCGCCTGGGCGGCGCAGCACCGGTACGGCAACGGCACGACTGACGAGTTCATCGCGCTCGCTGCGCAGATCTCCGGCAAGAACCTCGTGCCGCTGTTCACCGCGTGGCTGGACACGGCGACCCGGCCCGCGTTCCCGAAGCGGCTGCCCGGGTAGCGGCTGGCAGCTGCCCGGCTGTGGCGGCGGCACAAGTGTGGTGGCGGCACAAGGCGAGCTGGCCGACTTTGGGTTCTGTGCGATGTCCGAGAGCGGATTGTCCCGGCTACCGTACCGGTGTGGCGGAGAGTCAGCCGCGCGTGGATGCGGAGCCGTGCCCGTGGTGCGGCGCCGATCCGGTCGCGGCCCGGGTCGACCGGGACCGGTTGGAGCAACTGACCCGCGAGGTGCGGCTGCTTCGCGAGACCGTGGCCCGGCTGCGGGCCACCCAGGCAGCGCCGTCCAGGGTGCCCGTCAACCCAGCGCTTCCCGTCAACTCGGCGCTTCCCGTCAACTCGGCGGGCTGAGCTCAACTTGGCGGGCTGTCCCTGGGTACCGGGACGAGGGATGCCGCCGACATCCCGCCGGCTGACCGGGCCGAGGGACCGGTGGTGGGATGACCCGGCTGTGGCGGCTACTCGGCGCGCAGTGTGGCGGCGGGGTGGGTACGCGCGGCCCAGCTCGCCGGCGGCAACGCGCCGAGCACTGCGAGCAGCACACCCGCCGCCGCGAGCACGGCCAGCTCGCCCGGGCGGTACACGTCCAGGAGGCTGGGCGGGATCCCGGTACCGGCAGCGGCGCCCATCAGTGGCAGCACGGCGCGGTGCACCGCCCAGCCGACCGGCAGCGCGATCAGCCCGGCCAGCACACCGATGCCGACCACGGAACCGACTACCATCGTGCGGGTCTGCCGGGGGGTCATCCCGATCGACTTGAGTACCCCGATCTCGTACACCCGCTCCCGTGTGCTGAGTACCACCGTGTTGAGGACACCGAGCGCGGCAACGAAGGCGAGCACGAGGGTGAGCGTGCCGGCCAGGCCGAGCATCGCCATGATGGTCTGCTGGTTGGAGGAGGCGGTACGCAGCTGCGCGTCGGCACCGGTGCCGGTGCCGGCCCGGTCGAGCGCCTCCGCCAGCGCCCGCTGGTAGGCTCGCGCGTCCACGCCTGGGGCCAGTCCCACCTCGAACTCCTCTGTGGACACTCGGGGGGCGAGTGCGATGAGCGTGCCGGCGTCGCCGGTGATGCTGAGGCCCTGGTTGGCGTTGTCGAAGCTCTCCCCGACCACGCGGACGCGGACCTGTCCGGTGCCGGTAGCGATGGTGATGGTGTCGCCGACGCCGGTTCCGGTCAGCCGCAGCAGCCGGGATCCGGCTACCACCTCGCCGGCGGCGGCGTACCAGCGGCCGGAGATGAGCTGGTACCCGGTCCAGGTCGCGTCGCCCTGGTAGCCGGTCAGCCGCACCGGCTGGTCCAAGCCGCCGACCTGGGCGGTGGTGTGCCAGTCGCCGACCACGTGCGCGGTGCCGGGCTGGGCCGCGATGACCGCCCGTACCGCCGCGGCGCCTCCGGTGGTGGGTTGGCGGGCGTACATCCGCACTGCGACCGGTACCGCTGCGACCCGGGTGAGCGCGCCGGCGTACCGGGTCAGTGAGCTACTCAGTCCGACGGCGAAGACCACGGTCGCCGCGCCGGTGCTGACCGCCAGCAGCGTCGCCAGCGCGCGGGCGGGTCGGGCGGCGAGGGTACCCAGGCCGAAGGCGACCGGCCGGGGCAGCCTGCTGGCGGCCAGCAACCGGCGGACCCGGTATCCGCGGCCGGCGCGCGGCGCCCGACCCAGTGCGATCGCCTGGACCGGCGAGATCCGGCCGGCGCGTGCTGCCGCGGCCGCCGCGGTCAGCCCGACCAGCAGCAGCACCGCGAGTGGCGTACCTGGCCAGGCCCAGGCGGGCAGCGTCGCGGCGGTCGGCAGGTCGTAGGCGCGTTGGGTGCGGGCCACGATCGGCAAGGTAAGTCCCGCACCGGCCAGCACGCCGCAGCCGGCGCCGGCGATCGCCGGTACCAGGGTCTGTCCGATGTAGACGATGACGACCTGACCCGGTGTACAGCCCAGCGAGCGGAGTACGCCGATGCGGGCGGTACCGGCGCTCACCGCGCCACTGACCACGTTGCCGACTACGAGCACGGCCGCGACCAGACCCAGCACTGCGAAGGCGACCACGAACGGCACTACCGGGCCGGTGATGGTCTGCGAGCGCAGTTTGCTGGCCAGGTAGGTCTGGTAGTCCAGCAGCGCGACGCTGGGCAGCTCGGCCGTCGCGGTCGCGAGACTCTGCCGAAGGGCGGTCGGGTCGGCCGCGGCGGCGAACCGGTACAGCATCTGCCATCGCGGCTGCGCGCTGCCGGCATGCAGGACATCGTCCTGCCCAGGCCAGATCCACGCGTCCGCGGTACCGGTGACTGACTCGGCGACACCGACGATGCGCAGGCTCACCCGGTGCGGCAGGCGTACCGTCACCGTCGATCTGCCGATCACGATCGGGGTGCTCAGGGTGGCGCTGGGCGGTAGCAGTTGGCGGGCGATGACAATCTGCCCGGGCCCGGTCAGCCAGTGTCCACTGTCGAGGGAGAGCCGGTCGACCGGACCGCCTGCGGTGGGGCGCGCCACCAGCCTGGCGTTGGGTACCCCGACTTCGTCGGAGCCGATGAAGAGGTTGGCCACCGCCGTGTCGAACGGGCCAGCTGCCGCGGTGACGCCCGGCCGGTGTGCGGTGCTGGCCAGCGCGGCCGCGCCGGCAGTGGCGGCGTTGAACGCGCCCGGGTCGAAGGAGGCGACCGCGTGTGCGCCGGCCTGGCCGGCGAAGGCGTGTTCGAACGGTGCGTCGGAGACCGCGAGCAGCCCGACGCCGAGCAGGCTGGTGGCGACCGAGAGCAGCGTCACCGCGCCCACCACCAGGGTCTGCAAGCGCCGCCGGCGTACCGCCGCCAGGGCCGCGCTCCGCACCGCCCTCATGCCGGTACCCCCGCCGGGTCCGCGATCCGACCATCGGAGAGGCCGACCACCAGCGAGGTGCACCGGCGGGCGGGCACCGGATCGTGGGTGACCAGGACCAGGGTCTGGCCGTCCCGATTCAGCTGTCGCAGCACGTTGGTGACCGCAGCGCCGGTCCGCTGGTCGACCGCGCCGGTCGGCTCGTCGGCCAGCAGCAGCGCCGGCCGGTTCACCAGCGCCCGGGCGATCGCCACCCGCTGCCGCTGCCCGCCAGAGAGCCGGGCCGGGTATGCGTTGGCCCGCTCGGCGATGCCCAGTGCCTCCATCAGCTGGCCGGTCCTGGCCCGGGCGGCCCGCGCCGGTACCCCGGCCAGTTGCGCGGGCAGCAGGATGTTGTCCCGTACGGTGAGGTCGTCGAGCAGATGGAAGAACTGGAACACGATGCCGACGTTGGCCCGCCGGAACAGCGCCAGCCGGCGCTCGGAGAGCCGGCTCAGCTCGACATCGGCCACCTCGACCGTGCCACTGGTCGGGCGGTCCAGCCCGGCGATCAGGTTGAGCAGGGTCGACTTCCCGCAGCCCGACGGGCCCATCACGGCCACCGCCGAGCCGGTCGCGATGTCCAGGTCCACCCCGTCGAGCGCGGGCGGACCCGCGCTGTCGTACCGTTTCCCGACGCCACGCAGGCGCACCAGTGAGGTCATCTCTGTCTCCTGTGGACGATGCTGCGGTCAGGCTAGCGGCGCAGGTGCCGGTGGCGCGTCCAGCGCGGGTCGCAAGCCGACGACGCGGTCATCCCAGCGATGTACGAGCACCGGTGGATGTGTACCCCCGGCCGGATCCGGCAGACTGGGGCATGCTCCGGCGAGTGATGGCACTGGCGGTGCGGGTACGCGGACGTCCGGTGCTGGTCGATGGCGCGTTGGCCGCGGTGCTTTCCGTGCTGGCGCTCGCGGTCGCGCTGCATCACGGCCGGGCGGTACCGGCCGGGCTGAGCCTGCTGGTGACCGCGCCGCTGGCGGTGCGGCGCCGGTGGCCGGTGGCCGGATACGCCATCCAGTTCACCGCCGCACTCACCCTCGACGGGCGGGGCAGCAGCCGGGTGGTGGTGGTCGCGGTCCTGCTCGGTGCGTACTCGGTCGCGGCGCACGGCCGGTGGGTGCCGCTGTCGCTGGGTGCCCTGCTCGCCAGTTGTGTCGCCGTCGCGCTCACGGTGAACCGGGTCACCCTGCCGATACCGGCCTGGGCCAGCGCCTTCGCCGTACTCACGCCGTTCGCCCTGCTCGGCGTGACGATCCGCGCCACCAGGTCCCGCGCCGAGGCGGCCACCCAACGCGCTGACGCGTTGCGCGCCGGGCAGGCCGCGGCCACCAGAGCGGCGGTGGCCGAGGAACGGGCCCGGATCGCCCGGGAGCTGCACGACGTGGTGAGCCACCACGTCAGCGTCATGGTGGTCCAGGCCGGCGCCGCCGAGAAGGTACTCGACCCGGCCGCCCCCGGGCAGACGGGAACCGACCTGGCCCGGCGAGCCGTACGTGCGGTCGGGGCCAGCGGTCGGGAGGCGATGGCGGAACTGCGCCATCTGCTCGGCGTCCTCAACCCGCCCGGCGACGGCGAGCCGCTCGCGCCACAGCCCGGGCTGGATCGGCTGGACGCCCTCGTCGAGCGGGTACGCGCGGCGGGGCAGCCGGTCACCCTGCACCGGTCCGCTCTCCGGCTGCCGCGGGGCGTAGAGATCACCGCGTACCGGATAGTGCAGGAGGCGTTGACGAACGCGCTGCGGCATGCCCCGGGAGCGACCACGACGGTGGTCGTGGCACCGACCCGCATTGGCGACCTGTGCATCGAGGTCAGCGACGACGGCGCCGCGCAGCCACCCGCCGCGCCCACCGGCGCCGGGGCAGGCCTGGTCGGACTGGCCGAGCGGCTGGCCCTCTACGGCGGCACACTACGCACCAGTCACCGACCGGGCGGCGGCTTCCAGGTCAGCGCGCGGATCCCCATCGTCGCGGACCCCTTCGCTGCCGAGCCCGGGTCCGGCCAATGACCGAGCCACGGGTGGTCATCGCCGATGACCAGGAGCTGGTCCGGGCCGGCTTCGCGATGATCCTGGCCGCCGACGGGATCGAGGTGGTCGGCGAGGCCGCCGACGGGGAGCAGGCGGTGGCACTGACCCGAGCGACCCGACCGGACGTGGTCCTGATGGACGTGCGGATGCCGGTGCTGGACGGCCTCGCGGCAACCCGCCGGATTCTGGCTGCCCGGCCCGCCTCGGACGACTCACCGCGGATCATCATTCTGACTACCTTCGATCTAGACCAGTACGTGTACACGGCCCTGACCGCCGGCGCCAGCGGCTTCCTGCTCAAGGACGTCCGCCCGGACCAGCTCGTGCATGCGGTACGAGTGGTGCGTGACGGCGACGCGTTGCTCGCCCCATTGATCACCCGGCGGCTGGTGGAGCGATTCACCCGACCGGAACCGCACGGCTCCCAACTACACCGGGACCTGGCAGGGCTGACCCCGCGGGAACGTGAAGTCCTCATCCTGGTGGCCCGCGGTCTGTCCAACGCCGAACTCGCCGAGCAGCTGGTGCTCAGCCCGGCCACCGTGAAGACACACATCACCCGGATCCTCACCAAACTCGACCTACGCGACCGGGTACAGGCCGTCGTCGCCGCCTACGAAACCGGGCTGGTCTCCCCCGGGTCGGCGAGCCCGGGAGGCTAAGCCAGCTCGGCGCGGACCAGCGCCGCCCCCTCGACCATCGCGCGCAGCTTGGCTCGGGCCACGGCCGGCGGCAGGTGGCGCAGCCCGCAGTCCGGGTTGACGTAGAGCCGGTCCGGCGGCACGTACTCCAAGCCGCGGCGGATCCGGCCGGCGACCTGCTCCACCGTCTCCACCGTCTCGGACTTGACGTCGATACAGCCCAGCCCGACGGCACGGTCCCAGTCATGCTTGCGCAGCAGGTGCAGATCGTCGCCGCCCTTGCGGGCGAACTCCAGCACCAGCTGGTGGATGCCGGTACGGAGCACCGCGGGGAACAGGAAGTCGTAGTGCCCCTCCCAGGACGGTCGGGCGTACCTGTTGCCGTAGCAGACATGCAGCGCCCAGTATGCGTCCACGCCGTCGATGACCACGTTCACCGCCTCGGCCGCCAGCCCGACATCCTCCGGGTACCCGGCCAGGAACGGCTCGTCGATCTGCAGCATGGCGGCGCCGGCGGCCGCCAGCCGGCGCGCCTCCGCGTTCAGCCGCCGGGCTAACGCGAGCACCAGGTCGCCGGGGCGGGAGTAGGCCTGGTCCCTGATCCGCCGGGAGAGGGAGAAGGGCCCGGTGAAGGAGAACTTGACCGGCAGGTCGGTCTGCGCCCGGGTGAACTCAAGGTCGGCGGTGAAGCCCAGATCGGTGTCGGTCTCCGGCAGCGGCCGGGTGACCACGGCCTCGTAGTAGTCGTAGTAGTCCGTCTTGGCGGCGTGCGGGATCTGCACGCCGGGGAGGCGCTCCAGCAGGTAGTCGATGTCGTTGTCCCGGCGCAGTTCGCCGTCGGAGACGAGGTCCAGCCCGCACCGCTCCTGGTCCTTGATGGCCGCCTTGATGGCCACATCGTGGATGTCGGCCAGGTGCCGGCGGCCGATCCGGCGCTGGTACGCGTCGGTCTTCAGCCGGTCCAGCCACTCGGGTACCGAGTAGGACCCGACCACCGTGGTGACCAGGCGGCCGGGTACCGGGCCGGCCACCGGTGGGTCAGCCATCGAAGGGTCAGCCATCCCGGCCTCCTCAGGCGAAGACGATGGTCTTGTTGCCGTGTACCAGGACCCGGTCCTCCAGGTGCCAGGAGACCGCGCGGTACAACACATCCCGCTCCACCTGCCGGCCGATCCGGCGCAGCTGCGCCACATCGTGCCGGTGGTCCACCCGGGCCACATCCTGCTCGATGATCGGGCCGGCGTCCAGCTCCTCGGTCGCGTAGTGAGCAGTTGCGCCGATCAGCTTCACACCGCGGTCGTGCGCCCCCTGGTACGGGTTGGCGCCCACGAAGGCGGGCAGGAAACCGTGGTGGATATTGATGATCCGGTTCGGATACTGGGCCAGGAACGCGGGGGAGAGGATCTGCATGTAGCGGGCGAGCACGATCAGGTCCGTGTCGCCGCGTTCACCGTTGCCGCGTAACAGGTCCAGCTGCGCGCGCTCCGCCTCCACCCGCGTCTGCCGGCTCACCGGGATGTGGTGGTACGGCACCCCCCACGCGGCCGCCACCGGGTACAGGTCGGGATGGTTGGAGATGACCATGCCGATCTCGGCGTGCAGATCGCCGGCGCGGTTACGCCACAGGATCTCCTGCAGCGCATGGTCGGCGCGGGATGCGAAGAGGGCGACCCGCTTCACCGTGCCGGCCTGGCTGAGTCGCCACCGCATGCCGAAGCCGCCAGCCACCGCGGCGAACCCTTCCCGCAGCCGGTCCACCACCCCGGCCAGGTCGGCGAGGTAGAACTGGATCCGCAGGAAGAAGGTGCCACCGAACGGATCGGTGGAGTACTGCTGCGATTCGGTGATGTTCGCGCTGTGCTGGTGCAGGAACCGGGTCACCGCGGCGACGATGCCCGGCCGGTCCGGACAGACCACCAACAGCCGGCCGAGATCCCGGTAGCGGTCGTCCGGTACCGGTACCGCCGACAAGGCGACGTTTCCGGGTACCGGTACGCCACCCGGAACGGGTGCGCTGTTGGTCGGTTGTGCGGCATCCACCGGCTCAGAATGCCCGCGGTCCGCCTGGTGGCTCACCGGAGCGCGGCACAAAACTACTCCCGAGCCGTTGTGCGGGTCGCACAATCCGCATCTGGCATGCCCTCCGGTTGCGCGCCTGCCTGGCTCGGCGAGCCCGTCCCGCGGTGGTGGCTGCCTCGCGCCGGAACACAAGAAAGATCGGCCGGCTTTGGCGATCGACGCAATGACATACCAGGGGCATCCGTCCACGCTGGACACATGTACCGGTCGGGTAGCGATGCGCCGCGCCCTACCGTGCCGCGGTTGTCCGCCCGCCGTGCGTACGGCATCCAGCGGTGGGTCGCACCGAACCGGTTCTACCGCGCGGTGGCACGCCGGCTGGTACGCATGCCGCTGGCGTACCGGTGGTTCACCGCCGGCGAACGGATCGCCAAGCAGCGGCTGTTCGGTTGCCGGATGTGCGCCCAGTGCGCGCTTCCGGTGACCGGATACGCCTGTCCGATGGGCTGCCCCAAGCAGCTGCGCAACGGGCCTTGCGGCGGCGTCTCCCCGGCCGGGGCCTGCGAGGTGTACCCGGAGATGCGGTGTGTCTGGGTGGTGGCCGTCGAGCGGGCGCAGCAGGGCGGTCACGAGTCCGACCTGCTGCGCCTGCACCGCCCGGTCGACCACCGGGAGTGGGGGCGTAGCTCCTGGGTGAACTACTGGCTCGGTCGCGACGACAACCTCTGGACGTCAGCCGATCTGCGGGCCGGGCAACCGATCCACGCTGAATCACCGATCCACGCTGAATCACCGATCCACGCTGAATCACCGATCCACGCTGAACCACCGAACCGGGCGGGTCCGGTATCGTGAGCCGGCTCGCCGAGGCGTTGCGGTCGGGGCGGTTCGTGGTGACCGCCGAGATCGGGCCGCCCCGGGGCGCCGACCCGGACGCGGTGACCGACAAGGCGCAGCTGCTGCGCGGCTGGGTCGACGCCGCGAATATCACCGACAACCAGGGTGCGCATGTGCGCCTGTCCAGCCTCGCCGGTGGCGTACTGACGATGCGCGCCGGGGTGGAACCGGTGGTACAGCTGACCTGCCGCGACCGCAACCGGCTGGCGTTGCAGTCGGAGCTGGTATCCGCCGGTGCGTTGGGCGTGCCCAACGTGCTGCTGCTCACCGGCGACCACCCGAAGTTCGGCGACCATCCCGATGCCAAGCCGGTGTTCGACCTGGACGGTGTGCAGCTGGTCTGGACCGCGCGGACGATGCGGGACAACGGCCGGCTGATCAGTGGCCGGCCGGTGAACCCGGCGCCGCGGTGGCTGATCGGTTCGGTGGAGAATCCGTTCGCGCCGCCGCAGAGTTTCCGCGCCCAGCGGCTGGCGAAGAAGGTCGCCGCCGGTGCCGAGTTCGTCCAGACGCAGTTCGTCTTCGATCGGGAAATGTTCGAGCGCTGGATGGTCGACGTCCGCGAATTGGGCATCCCGGACCGGTGCGGCATACTCGCCGGCGTCGGCGTGGTCCGGTCGCTGCGCTCGCTGGAGTACATGCGCACCAAGGTGCCGGGCATCCACGTACCCGACGCGATCGTCGCGCGGCTGCGCGGCGTACCGGGGGACCGCGTCGCCGCCGAAGGTGCCCGGCTGTGTGTCGAGACACTACAGTGGTTGTCCACTGTGGATGGGGTGGCAGGCGCGCACGTGATGGCCTTCGGCGCCGAACAGGTGGTGCCGGAGATTCTCGAAGCGGCGCGGCTGGGCCCCGGTGGGCCGGCGCACGCGGCACAGCGCGCTGAGGGGGTACCGAATGCTGGTTGACATCCGGCCCGACGCGAAGATGCGCGGCGAGAAGGCGGTGGATGTGGTCGCCTCGCTGGGCCCCGTGGTGGAGGCACTGCGCGAGGACACTGTGGACCTGTCCCGGGTGCGGCTGGTCTGCGACTGGATCCAGTACCGCAACAACTTCCGCACCGTGGTCGACGCCCGCCCGATCCTTTCTGCCGAGCCGCCCGACGGCCTGCTCGACGACGGCAACCTGGCCCAGACCGATGAGGGCGACCTAGCCCAAACCAAGGCCGACCATCTCGAGCTGGCGCTGGACATCCGGCGCTGCGGCGAGTTGCCCGGCACTGACCAGTCCGGCGGCCTGCCGTTGAAGGAGCTGACCGCGCGGGTGCTGCGCGAGCACGCCGACCCGGCGGCGCAGCAGCGTTTGGCCCTGGAACCGTGGCAGCGCACCAGTGGCAGCCTGCTCTGGGACTTCAACGCCCTCTACTGGCGAGCGTTGGAGCTGTGGGAGGAGGCGACCGGGCAGCGGTACGAGCAGGCGCTGCCGGGTGGGGAGAGCGATGCCCGCAACCGTGGCGCGGTGCGGGCGATGATCGGCGAGCTGTTCGACCTGTGGGACTCGCTCGCCGCCCGCAACGCGCTGCCCGACGAACTGTTCGTGGTGGAACTGGGCGTGGGTAACGGAAACCAGGCCAAGGTCTGGCTGGAGGAGTTTGCCCGGCTGGACCGCGAGCACGGCACGGAGTACTACCGGCGGCTGCACTACCTGATGTGCGACTACTCGCCGCATGTGCTGGAGCGGGCCCGGACCGCGGTGACCGAACACGGCGAACACGTCAGCTCGCTGGTGCTGGATGCCACCCAGCCGATGACCGCGCTGGCTTTCCTGCGGTACAAGGTGTTCCTGGTTTATATCTCCAATGTGTACGACAACCTGCCGACCGACGAGATCACCCAGATCGGCGGGCGTACCTATGTCGTGCAGTCCCGCGCCTACCTGGCCGCCGACGACGCGCAGCGGCTCGCCACGTCGGTCGGCGCGCAGACATCGGCGCTGCCCGGCCTGATCGGCAAGCTGCTCAAGCTGGGCCCGGCGATGCTCGCCGAGGCGGCGCCCGCCCATCTGCGCGACGCGGCCGCAGCGGTGGAGTTCTGGCGCAGCACCTGGGACGCGCTGCGGCTGGCCGAGCGCTACGTGCCGTTGACCGACCTGGACCTGTACCTGGTGGCTCCGACCGTCAGCGGTGAGACGGTGCGTCCGCTGCTGGAGAACAGCGCCGGGATCCGGATGCAGGTGAGCAACGGCGCCGCGGCGAGCTTCGTCAGCACGCTGCCGCTGCTGCATCCGTTCGGTCGGCTGGTCTGCCACGACCTGTTCGTCACCGACGTGCAAGCCTTCCGCACCGGGTTCCGTGGCCCGGGCAAGTATGACGGCTCCGTGGTCAACTGGGTCAACGGACCGCTGCTTGCCTACATCGGTCGGCGCAAGGGTTTCGATGTGAGCTACGCGCCCTTCGCACACCGTACCGGAACCAACATCGTCACCATGACCGCCCAGGTACGAGAGTGAGTGAGCCGGTGATACAGCACGACGTCGACGAGTACTTCTTCACCTCCGAGTCGGTGACCGAGGGACACCCGGACAAGGTCGCCGATCAGATCTCGGACGCGGTGCTGGACGCCGCACTGGTCGCCGATCCGATGGCGCGGGTCGCGTGCGAAACGCTGGTGACCACCGGGATGGTGGTGGTGGCCGGCGAAATCACCACCACCGCCAACCTGGACTACCCGCAGATCGTGCGGGAGACCGTCTGCGGGATCGGGTACGACAACGGCGAATGTGGCTTCGACGGCTCCTGCTGCGCGGTACTCACCGCGGTGGACAAGCAGTCGCCCGACATCGCGCAGGGCGTCGACCTCGCCGCCGAGGTGCGCTCGGACTTCAGCGAGGAGGAGCTGGACCGGGCCGGCGCGGGCGACCAGGGCATGATGTTCGGGTACGCCACCAACGAGACGCCCGAGCTGATGCCGATGCCGATCGCGCTGGCGCACCGGCTGGCCCGGCGGCTGGCCGCGGTACGCAAGGACGGCACCATCGCGTACCTGCGCCCGGACGGCAAGACACAGGTGACGGTACGGTACCGGGACGGCGTACCGGCCGGGGTGGCCAAGGTGCTCATCTCGGCGCAGCACAACCCGGACGTGCCAGTCGAGCAGATCCGCGCCGACCTGCGGGAGCACGTGGTCGCCGCGGAGCTGCCCGAGGAACTGTGCGATCCGGGGCTGCTGGAGGACAACCTGTTCATCAACCCGACCGGCCGGTTCGTCATCGGCGGCCCGGTCGGCGACGCCGGGCTGACCGGCCGGAAGATCATCGTGGACAGCTACGGCGGGTACGCCCGGCACGGTGGTGGTGCCTTCTCCGGCAAGGATCCGTCCAAAGTGGATCGGTCGGCGGCGTATGCGGCGCGGTACGTGGCGAAGAACGTGGTCGCCGCCGGGCTGGCCGACCGGGCGGAGATCCAGGTGGCGTACGCGATCGGCATGGCCCGCCCGCTCTCGGTGCTGGTGGAGACCTTTGGCACCGAGCGCGTCCCGCGCGGTACCATCGCGAAGCTGATCCGGGAGCACTTCGACCTGCGACCCGCCGCCTTCCGCGACTACCTGAAGCTGCACCGCCCGATCTACCGCAAGACCGCGGCGTATGGCCACTTTGGACGGTCCGATCCGGACTTCACCTGGGAGCGCACCGACCGGGCCGCCGCGCTGCGCACGGCGGCCGGCCTGGGCTGAACAATCCCCTCCTAGTACGGATACCCACAGCCGTTGGCCGGGTCGGTCAGGTGCTCGTACATCAGGTAGGCGTCGTAGTTGTCGCCTGCGTTGAGGTAGCCGACCATCAGGTTGTAGATGTCGGCACAGGACGCCGAGAGGGCCGTGACCGTGCCGGCGCCACCTGCGGCTGGGCGCCCGGTGGTCTGAGCGTGGGCCGGCGTGGACGCGACCAGGCCGACAACGGCGACACCAGCGGCTGCCACCAGGCCGACCTTGGTGAACCTCCTGGACACGTGTACTCCTTTCAGACGGCTGTCGAGAGTGGACTATGCATTGCGGGTGAGACTACGTCGGCCCACCTGGATGCGATAGGTCATGGGTGCTACCCGTTGCCCAGCTACGCACAAGAGTCGATATGGTGAGCCCGGGGCAAGATGTCCACAATGGAATTCAGGCTCCTGCTCCGTCGTCTCCCACGGCCTCGCGTTGCTGTTCACCCTGGAGGTCTCCAGGGTGAGGCGTCGCCGTGCGGGTCCTCCACGGAGCTGACCGGCGGGATACGCTCCGACTCGTGTCCTTCTTTCCAGGCTGCGATGGCGTGGACCTCGCCTACCGAGAGGTCGGTGAAGGCCGACCGCTGATTCTGCTGCACGGCTTCATGGGCGACGCGACGCTCTGGCTGCGTCACGGCCAGGTCGAGGCGATGGCGGCCCGCGGCTTGCGTGTCATCCTGCCAGACTTCCGCGGCCACGGGGCGAGCGCGAAGCCGGATGACGCCGTCGCGTATCCACCCGACGTGCTGGCCGACGATGGCTTCGCGCTCATCGAGTACCTGGGACTGGACGACTACGACCTCGGCGGGTACTCGCTCGGCGCACGTATCGCCGTGCGGATGCTGGCGCGCGGCACGACACCGGGGTGCACTGGACCGCGCCGGGCCGTGATCGGCGGCCAGGGCCTGCGCGAGGTGCTCGGCATCGGCGGTGGCGCGGGAGCGGTGCTGCGCCGGGTGGTAGCCGCACCGGGGAGGTACCAGCCGGGATCGGCGGAGGGGCGCACCGAGCAGTGGCTCCGGTCGAGCGGCCAGGATCCGGTCGCGCTGCTGCGTGTGTTGGATTCGGTGGTCGCCACGCCGGTCGAGTTGCTCGACGATATCCAGGTACCGACGCTGGTGCTGATGGGTACCGACGACGAACGCGCTGTCTCAGCCGAGCAACTGGTCGCGGCAATGCCAAACGCCACCCTGGCCATGGTGCCCGGGGACCACGCCACGGCCGTCGCGGCGCCGGAGTTCGTCGCGGCGCTGCTGGACTTCCTCGCCGGGTAGGCCTTCGTTGCCCGGGTAGCGGGTGGCTCTGAGGCGGGCACCACTGACCGGGGCGCTTGCCGCGCTGCGGTGGCGCTGACAGGCTATCGGGGTGGCTCAGTTGCCCTTCTTCCGTGTGATGCGCGCCGCCGTTGTCCTGGTCTACACCGCCTTCGCGACGCTTGCGGCCATCTTCATCACCGCCATGGTGGGCGCGCCGTTGCCGGTAACGGTCGCCTGCATCGTACTCACGCTTCTCTGCATGCTGGCCGCCTTCGTGCTGATGGTGATCGGCTATGCGACGAGAAGTCGGGTGGGGGAACAGATGGCGGCCGAGATACGGAATCGGCGGCCCGCACCACACGAGGACCACGGCTATCAGGAGCGCTTCAAGCGGGAGCAGCGGCAGAAGATGGCGATGCGGGTCGAGGGCAAGGCCGTCCGCCGCCAGTTGTTGCTGCTGCGCCTGTGGTACCTGGTTGTCATGCCGGTGGGTCTGATCACCACGACCGTACTGCTCTACCACGTCCGTCCACTGTGGCCATACCTGGCCGTGTGGGTGGCCAGCGGTCCCGCGGCCGGGCTCGTGGCGCTTGGCGCCGCCCGCCGCCACACCGCCCGGGTACCCTTGCTGCGGTACACGTGCGTACGGATCGCCTACCTGACGGGTACCGTCACCGGCATCCTCCTGGTGGGCGAGGTGGGGGCGCTCATCCACGCGGCGTTCGCGCCGGGCTGGATGTCGGCGGCGCGGGGCGCGGTCACTCGGCAGGTGGTGTTCGCGGTGCTGCCCGGGTTCCTGCTCTGTGTGGCGCTGCTGGTGACGGTCGCCCGACTGCGCCAGCATGACCGGGTGGCACCCGGCGGAGCGGGAGTCATCGAGCGTCTCGGGTTCGATTAGATAGAGTATCGAGGTGTCAGTCCAGGGTGCCCTCCTGCCACCGCGCAGCAGCAGTCAGAACACGTACTCATAGGGAATTTGAGATGGCGCACTTTACCGTGCATAGCTACGGGATTCTCTTGCTAGCGAACCCTGTCCTGGCCGCCCTGGTGTACGTTGACGCCAAGCGCCTGGGCATGATCTACGGGGAACCGTCGGGGGCCGCACCTCGGTTGGGCGCCGCTGGCTGGGCACTTGGCACGCTTCTGGTTCCGCTTATCTATGTGCCCGCCTACGCCATCCGACGACACCGAATACGTACGCCAGGCCTACCTACCACACCCGGCCAAGATTAACCGACCGCAGCAACCCTGTTGCCACCATTCATCCGTGGACCGAGGCTCAGGCCGGGGCGGCGCCCGAAGCGGGGGCCGGCGCGGGGACAGCGGGTGCCGGTACGGCGAGGAAGCGGAAGCAGTTGTTCCAGGTGATGTCCTCCACTGTGGACTGTGGAATGTCCAGCGAACGCAGCGAACCGTCCACCGGTTGCTGCCGGTTCATCGCCGGGAAGTCGGTACCGACGATCAGCCGGGTGGGGCCGACCAGGTCGATCAGGTAGCGCAGTGCGCGGCGGTCGAATACCAGCGCGTCGTAGTAGAACCGGCGAGCCAACGCGATCGGGGAGACCGCTGGCCGGTCGACCCCGGGCGGACCCGATGGCGGAACCGCCGGGTCCGGTGGCGCCTCATCCCAGGTACCGCCCCAGAAGAACTGTGCCCGGGGCAGCATCAGCGGGAAGCCACCGGCGCCGTGGCTGAGTGCCAGCCGCAGGTTCGGGCAATTCTCGACGGTACCGCTGGCGACCAGCGACGCCGCGGCCATGCCGATCTCGGCCGCCATGCCGTACGAGCCGACCGCGGTGAACGGCAACTTGCCGTTGTCGCTGGGGTTGGGCATCGCGTGCACGAAGACCGGCAGGCCGAGCCGCTCCGCCTCCTGGAAGAAGCCGAGGAAACGCTCGTCGCCCAGCGGCGTACCCACGATGTTCGATGCGATCTCCACCCCGTGCAGGCCCAGCGCGCGCAGCTCACCCAGTTCGGCGGCGGCCAGGTCGGGGTCCTGCAAGGGTACGGTGCCGAAGCCGTAGAAGTGATCTGGCCAGCGCTGGTGCAGATCGCCGATGTACCGGTTGACCGCCCGGCACAGCTCCCGCCCGGCCAGCGGTGGCAGCGTGTAGTTCAGCAGCGGTGGGAACGGGGATACCACCTCGACGTCCACGCCGCTGGCGGCCGCCTCGGCGAGCCGGGCCTCCGGGTCGAAGAACGCGTCCCGCGCGGTGAACCGCATCTGGCCGGAGATGAGCAGCCGGGCGTTGCCGCCGTCGGCTGTCTGCGCCGGCTCCACCTTCGGGAAGCCGGGATCGTCGTTCGAGGGCAGCGCGTCCGGCATCAGGTGCGCGTGCATGTCCACAAGCATGTCAACGGCTCCCGTTGGGCAGGTTCGAGTTTGGCATGATAGCCACGTGTACCGCCTCCTCGCCGGGTACGTCGCCGGCCAACGCGTCGATCGCGTGGCCCGCGTCGGCCAGGCTGTACCCGCGGGTGTGCATCTTCGCCAGCGGGTACCGGCCGGACTCGATGATGCGGATCGCCTCGTCGTAGGCGGCGTAGTCGACCCCGAACGCGCCGACCACCGTCAGCGCCTTGTTGACGACCAGGTCGGTGTTCAGTTCCACCGACTGCTTGCCCTTCAGCCCGGCCAGTACGATCCGCCCGCCGTGCCGTACCGCGGATAGCGCGTCCAGCACCGGCCGGGTCGCCACCGGCGTCAGCTCCAGCACCACGTCGACGCCCGCGCCACCGGTCAGCTCGCGAACAGCGTCCACAGTGGACTCTTCGTCCGCGACGATGGTGTGGTCGGCGCCGAACTCGCGGGCCAGAGCGAGCTTCGCCGCGTCCTTCGCCAGGCCGGTGACGATGACCGTACCGGCGCCCGCCGCCCGCGCCGCGACCACCGAAGCGAGCCCGCGCTGCCCCGGCCCGAGGATCAGCACGCTGGTGCCCAGCCGTACGCCGCCCAGATCGGTGGCCCAGCGCACGCCGGCGCCGAGCGGGTTGAACAGCACCGCCAGCCCGGCCGGCAGGTCCTTGCGTACCTTGTGCAGCGCGGAATCCGGGTGCAGGTACATGTACTCCGCGAAGCCACCCCACAGCGCCGGCTCCTGGGTTACCGGGCGGACGCCGTACGCGCCGCGCCGGTTGGAGCAGGACAGGTACCGCCCGGTGAGGCAGGCCGGGCAGCGGCGGCAGGAGACGACCACCTCGACCGCCACCCGGTCGCCGGGCTCGACCCCCCAGCGCGTGGCGGCCCGCTCGCCGATCTCCTCGATGATGCCCAGCGGCTCGTGCCCGGGTACGAAGTGGGGCGCGTCGGGCAGCGCGCCGACACCCAGCAGGCCGTGGTACGTCTCCACGTCGCTGCCGCAGATGCCGCACGCCTCGATCCGCAGCAGCCCGTCGTCCGGACCGACCGCCGGCCGGGGAAATTCGCGCAGCTCGATGCGTCGGGGCGCCGTCTGCACCGCGGCGAGCACCATGTCAGCCACCGGAACTCCCATCCTCGAGTGGTACTTCGGGTGTCACGTCCACCGGCACCAGTGGTACCGGACCGGCATTCTCGGCCGGCGGCGTGTAGCCCCAGTACTTGGCCCGGGCACCACCGTCCACAGTGAAGTCGCAGCCGGTGACCAGGCGCGCGTAGTCGGAGCAGAGCCAGGCGATGAGGTGGCCGATGTCGGTAGGGGTGGCCGCCGCACCCATCGGGATGTTGCCGCGCACGTCGAACCGGCCGATCGGGCGCCACCACTGTGGCCGGTCGGTGGGTTGGGGATGCGGCCGGAACCCGCCCGCTGCGCGGAACTGCGCCACCCACTCCGGGTTGTCCGGCTCCGGTGCGGTCGGCGAGAAGCTGTTCACCCGGATCCCGTACGGCGCCAGGTCCATCGCCGCGGCCCGGACGAAGTTGGCCAACCCTCCCTTGTGGAACGCGTACGCGATGACGCCGGGCGCGCCCTGCCAGGCGTTGGAGGACAGGATGCTGACGATGCTGCCCTTGATCCCCCGCTCGATCATGGATATCGCGACGTGCTTTGTGTTCAGGAAGTTCCCGTTCGCCGCCACGCCCACCGCGCGGGTGAAACCCTCCAGGCTCTCCTCCAGGATGCCCAGCCCGCCGAGCAGCGCCGCGTTGTTGATGAGGATGTCGATCCGCCCCCAGGTGTCGAGCACCTCGTGCACGTACCCGGTGACGTCTTTTTCGTCCGTGACATCGCCGGGGATCGCGATCGCCTCGCCGCCGTTGCGCTCGATCCGCTTCACGCACTTCTGCGCGGCGTCCGGGCGCAGGTCGTTGCAGGCCACCCGGGCGCCGTACTTGGCGAGCAGCAGCGCGATTCCACTGCCGATGTTGGGGCCGGTACCGGTGACCAGAGCCACCTTGCCGGCGAGCGAAACCTCCATCGAGCTATGCGCCTGTCTCGATGACCACGGTCTTCACCTGGGTGTACTCGACGATCGTGTCCGCGGCCATGGTCCGGCCGAAGCCGCTCATCTTGTACCCGCCCCACGGTGCGCCGTGCACCCCGAAGGAGCCGGTTGTGTTGATGTACACGTGCCCCACGTCCACCGCCTTGGCCAGCCGCAGCGCCCGGGACACATCCTTGGTCCATACGGTCGCGGTCAGCCCGTACCTGGTGCCGTTGGCGACCTCGATCGCCTGCTGCTCATCCTCGTAGGTCAGCACCGACAGCACCGGGCCGAAGATCTCTTCCTGGGCGATGCGCATCTCCGGTCGCACATTGTCGAAGATGGTCGGTGGCACGAAGAAACCGTGGTCGTACTGCTCGCCGGTGAGCTTCGCACCGCCGGCGATCACCTCGGCCCCCTCCTCGCGGCCGATGTCCATATAGGACAGAACTCGCTTCTCCTGCTTGGCGTTGATCAGCGGGCCCATGTCCACCTC
>JAFMQQ010000383.1 GCA_017354595.1 Micromonosporaceae bacterium | reverse complement strand
CCGGCGCGCCCCCCAGGCGGCCGGGTACGTCAACGCGGCCGGCGGCAGGAAACCGACCGCCTCGACCGCGGCGCGCGCCACCGCGCCGAGTACCGCCGCCAGCAGGTCCACTGTGGACACTTCGACCCCGCCGAGCAGTACGCTCTGCTCGGCGACGTGCCGCTTCGGGTTGGGTTCAAGCCGGGACGGGTCGAGCGAGGCCAGCCGCAGCGCGTCCCGACCGACATGCAACGCGCCCGCCTCATCCAGGTACACCGCGGAGGGCATCACCGGCGCGCCGTCGAAGAGCAGGGCGCGGGTACGCCCATCCGGCCACCGCACCACCGCGACCGTGTTCGAGGTGCCCAGGTCGACACCCATCGCGTAGCCGTGCGGAGTCGTCACGATGTTGGATCGTATGCCGTGCCGACCACCTCGGTCAGCTGCGGGAACGGCGCCGCGCGATCTCGGCGAGCGCCACCGCCGCCGCCACCGATGCGTTCAGCGACTCCACCCGGCTCGCCATCGGGATACCCACCCGCAGGTCACAGGTGGCGCCGACCAGCCGGGACAGGCCCCGCCCCTCGGAGCCGACCACGACCACCAGCGGACCGACCGCCGCCTCGAGGTCGTACAGCGAGGTGGCTCCGTCCGCGTCCAGCCCGACCACGGTGAAGCCGGCCTCCTGGCTGCGCTTCAGCGCCCGGGTCAGGTTCACCACCTGGGCGACCGGTACCCGGGCCGCGGCTCCGGCGCTGGTCCGCCACGCCGTGGCGGTCATCCCGGCCGCCCGCCGCTGGGCGAGGAAGACACCGTGCCCGCCGAAGGCGGCCACCGAACGGACCACCGCGCCGAGGTTGCGCGGGTCGGTCACCCCGTCCAGCGCCACCAGCAACGGCGCCACCTGCTCGACGGCCGCCGCCACCAGGTCCTCGAAGGGCTCGTAGGCGAAGGGTGGTACCTGCAGCCCGATCCCCTGGTGCAGCACACCGCCGGTCATCCGGTCCAGCTCGGAGCGGCTGGTCTCGATCACCGCGATACCCCGGTCGCCGGCGGTACGCACCGCCTCGGTCACCCGGTCGTCCGGCTCGATCCCCTGCGCGAGGTACAGCGCTGTCGCCGGTACCACCGCCCGCAACGCCTCCACCACCGGGTTGCGCCCGACCAGCAGCTCGGGCGCCTCCTTCGCGACGGCCGCCCGGCGCCCCGGGGCCACCCGCGGCTTGCCCCCGCCGGCACCCTTGCCGCCACCGCTCGGGCCCGCCTTCTCCGCCCGCTCCGCCGCGGCCCGGCGCTCCTTCTCCTGTTTCCAGGCGGTACGTCGGGGTAGCGGCTCGTCGCCGGAGTATGCCTTGTGCCACGGCCGGTCCTGCGCCGGGAGGGTACGCCCGCGCCCGGCCAGCCCGGCCCGCCGGTTGCCTCCCGAGCCGACCGTCGGCCCCTTCTTCGGGGTGCCCCGGCGGCCCCTGCGCGAGGAGTTACCGGCCATCCGCGACACTCCACCGTGGACCGTGCGGAGTGTCCTCCACGATCACACCGGCGTGCTTGAGCTCGTCGCGCACCGCGTCGGCGGCGGCCCAGTCCTTGCGCTCGCGGGCAAGCGAGCGCTGCCGCAGTGCCAGCTCCACCAGAGCGTCTACTGTGGACCGCAGGTCGCCGGGGCGCTCCTCGCTCCACTGTGGATCGAGCGGGTCCAGCCCGAGTACGGCGAGCATGGCACGCACCTGGGCCAGCGTCTCGGCCACGTCCTGCCCACCGGAGAGCGCCGCATTGCCGGTGCGTACCGCCTCGTGTATCACCGCGATCGCGCGCGGGGTGTTCAGGTCGTCATCCATCGCCTCGGTGAATTCGCCGGGCAGCATGCTCGCACCGACGCCGGCATCGCCGCCGGCGGTGGGTACGGCCTGGGCGGCACCGGCGCGGCCCGCCGCCTCGGTGGCGCGCTGGACGAAGCCCTCGACGCGCTGGTATCCCGCCGCGGCCTCGCGCAGCGCCGCCTCGGAGTAGTCGATCGTCGAGCGGTAGTGCGGCGCGAGCAGGTAGTAGCGCAGCTCGACCGGGCGGACGCCCAGCGCTACCACGGCATCCACGTTCAGCACGTTCCCCAGTGACTTGCTCATCTTCGCGGCGCCGAGGTTGAGCAACCCATGGTGTACCCAGTACCGGGCGAAGCCGTGGCCGGCGGCGCGGGACTGGGCGACCTCGTTCTCGTGGTGCGGGAAGACCAGATCGAGCCCGCCGCCGTGGATGTCGAACTCCGCGCCCAGGTACCGCCGGCACATCGCGGAGCACTCGATGTGCCAGCCCGGCCGGCCGCGCCCCCACGGCCCGGGCCAGTACGCGTCGGCCGGCTCGTCCGGCTTGGCGCCCTTCCACAGCGCGAAGTCGCGCGGGTCGCGCTTGCCCCGCCCGGGCGCGTCGGCGGAAGCCTCCATCGCCTCCACCCGCTGGCCGGAGAGCGCGCCGTACTCCGGGTAGGAGAGCACATCGAAGTAGACATCGCCGGAGCCGTCCTCGGCCGGGTAGGCGTGCCCGCGCTCGATCAGCTCGCCGATCAGCTCCAGGATCTCCGGGATGTGCCCGGTGGCCCGCGGCTCGTAGGTGGGTGGCAGTACGCCCAGCGCCCGGTATGCGGAGCCGAGCAGCAGCTCGTTGGCGTACGCGATGGACCAGAACGGCCGGCCCTGCTCGACCGCCTTATCGAGGATCTTGTCGTCGATGTCGGTGACGTTGCGGACGTAGGTGACCTCGAAGCCGCTGTGCAGCAACCAGCGACGCAGCACGTCGTAGTTCACACCCGATCGAAGGTGGCCGATGTGTGGACCGGACTGCACGGTGAGACCGCACAGGTAGATCCCGACCCGACCGGGTTCACGCGGGACGAAATCCCGCACCGAACGGCTCGCGGTGTCATACAGGCGCAGCGTCACCCCAAAAGGGTACCCGGCCGTACCGCGTGCTCGCCGGGACACCCATGGGCACAACTTCATTGAAGTTGGCCCTATCCGCACCGCTATAAGGCCAACTTCAATGAAGTTGTGGGCGGGCGGGCAGCGTCATCCCCAGGTTGTCCACAGATCAGTCGACGGAGTACCGCCGGCACCGGTGCTCGGCCACGCTAAGCGTCATGACGAGGCGGCCATACCGACCCAGGGAGCTTGAGGGACAGATCTTCCTCGGTACCGACGCGGTCGACGACGGCATCCTGACACCCAACCAGCTACGGAGCCGCGCCTGGGTACGCCTGCGGCACAACGTATATGCCGACTCGCGCGTGAATCTCGACCATGAGGTCGCCTGCCGGGCAGCGGCCCTGCGTTTGCCATCCGAGGCGGTTTTCGCCGGGCGTTCGGCGGCCCAGATCCTCGGCGTGCGGCATGCTGCACGCTTCGAGGATGACATCGATGTTGTTCTTCCTTGGAAGCGCCGTATACCTCGGCTGCGCGGGCTCCGGGTGCACACAATCGATCTTGGCCCGGACGACTACACCGACTGGCACGGGTTTCGCTGCACAACACCCTGCCGGACGGCCTGGGACCTCGCCTGCTGGCTCGATGTTGGGTACGCCGTTGGCATGATCGATCCGCTTGTCGGTGCTGGCCTCATCACCCGGGACGACCTCATGGACTACCTCAGGACAAGGTCCACGATGCGCGGCCATCTGCGCGCCGCAACGGCATTCGCAATGGTCGACGGCGCCGCACAGTCCCCACCGGAGTCACACCTGCGGGTCCGGCTGGTGGTCGCCGGCCTGCCGAAGCCGGTGTCCCAGCTTCCCGTACGGACCGTCGACGGGCAGTTGTACCATCCTGATCTCGCCTGGCCGGAGTACCGAGTGGCGGTGGAGTACGACGGCGAATGGCACGCGAACACCGAGCAGTTCCACCGAGACCGGCAGCGACTCAACCGCCTCACCGCAACGGGCTGGCTGGTACTGCACGTGACAAGCGTGCGCCTTCGGAGCGACTTTCCCGGCGTGCTCCGGGAAGTCAGCACAGCCCTGAAGTCCCGCGGCTGGCACCGCTGACCGCGCCGAAGTCAGCGCAACTTCATTGAAGTTGTGGTTATCAGCCTCG
>JAFMQQ010000382.1 GCA_017354595.1 Micromonosporaceae bacterium | reverse complement strand
CGTACGGGCCGTCGGTGACGATGGCGTCGCCGCCCTTGCCGCCCTTGACCGTGATGGTCGTCGCCATCTCGGGCTGGTAGAGCGCCTCGCCGGACTTGATGACGCCGGCGGGGATGGCCTCGGCCATGAACTGCTGGAAGGACTCGGAGGGCTTGTGCGCCACCCCAGGCTCGGGGGTCTCGAAGTACTCGTTCGCCGGCAGGTAGAGCAGTGCCGCGTACACAGCCATGGTGGTCTCCTCGTGCTGTCACCGGGCGGTTCGGATGCCGCCCTCTGCACTAAGGACGAACTTGGCCTCCGGGTGAGGACAGTTTCAATTCTTGGATTGGGCCGGTGCTCCCGGTCGGTCCCTGGAGAGAGGTCAGGGCCGGTACTCCGACTGGCGGTACCGGCCCTGATCCGCTGCTTGGTGGTGTCGGGGTGGCGGGATTTGAACCCACGACCTCTTCGTCCCGAACGAAGCGCGCTACCAAGCTGCGCCACACCCCGAAGTGCTGCCGGCCAATACTAGCCGACCGCCGTACGCCACCAAACCCGGTATCCCGGCCGCCGGCCGCCCCCGGTTCAGCGTGGCACCAGGGTCAGTACCGACGCCTCTGGCGGGCAGGCGAAGCGTACCGGTGCCGTCGGGTGCGTACCCAGGCCGGCGGATACGTGCAGCCAGGCTGCCGTGCCGGGCCACCGGTGCAGTCCCTTCGCCATCCGGCGCTCCAGCCCGCAGTTGGTGACCAGTGCACCGACGCCCGGTACGCAGACCTGCCCGCCGTGCGTATGACCGGCCAGCAGTACGTCCACCCCGTCGGCCGCCATCCGGGTGAGGATCTCCGGCTCCGGCGAATGGGTCAGCCCCAGGCGTACGTCCGCCTCCGCGTCCATCCCGCCCGCGACCTTCGCGTAGTCATCCCGGCCGATGTGCGGGCAGTCCACACCGATCAGCTCCACCGTGCGGCCGCCCGCCTTCAGCGTCGTGCGAGCGTTGTTGAGGTCCGCCCATCCGGCGCCGACCAGCGCCTCCCGCAGTTCTTCAGTGGGCAGCTCCACCCCGTGCTGGTACGCCCGCCCGGCGCGGAAGTACTCGAACGGGTTCTTCAGCACCGGTCCGGTGTAGTCGTTGGATCCGAAGACGAACGCGCCGGGCAGCCGCAGTAGCGGGCCGAACGCCCGTACCACCGCGGTCACCCCGTCCGGGTGGGCCAGGTTGTCCCCGGTGACCACAACGAGGTCCGGGTCGGTGGCGGCGAGCCGGGCCACCCACTCCTGCTTGCGTCGCTGTCCGGGCATCATGTGGATGTCCGAGAGGTGCAGCACGCGCAGCGGTTCGGCATCGGGGACGAGTGCAGGCACGTCGTACCGGCGCAGGGTGAACATGTTCCGTTCGATCAGGCTGGCGTAGGCCAGTGTCGCCGCACCGGCGACCAGGCCGAGCTGGCCGAGGCGTATTGCAGTTCGCGCGCGCATGGGGTCCAGGGTAGTTTCAGCAGACATGAGCGCGCTCAAGGACCGTCTGGAGACCGACCTGCACGGCGCGATGAAGGCGCGTGACGAGCTGGTCACGTCCACTCTGCGCATGGCGCTGGCCGCGGTACGCACCGCCGAGGTGGCGGGCAAGCAGGCGCACGAGCTGACCGACGACGAGGTGCTCGCGGTGCTGACCAAGGAGGCGAAGAAGCGACGCGAAGCGGCCGAGGCCTTCGGCGGCGCCGGCCGGGCGGAGCAGGCCGACCGGGAACGCGCCGAGGAACGGGTACTGAGTGGCTACCTGCCGGCTCAGCTCTCCGACGAGGAACTCTCGGGGCTGGTGGAACAGGCGCTGGCCACCGCCGGCGTCAGCGGTAAGGCCGCGATGGGCCAGGCGATGAAGGCGGCGCAGTCGGTGGTCGCCGGCCGGGCCGAGGGCGGCAGGGTCGCGGCGGAGGTGCGGCGACAGCTCGGCGCTTAAACCATTCCGGGGTACGGCGACCGCGAGCTCGGGCCGCCGTACCGATCGTCCACAGTAGAGCGAACTCAGCCGCCGCCGCGCCTGGGTGGGGTCGGGAAGATTACCGGGCCGGTCGGGACCGGGCCCGGTCCGCCGGGCCCACCTGGTCCACCCGGTCCGCCGCCGGCGCTGAGAATCAGCGTGACCGCGCCGCCCCTGACGTTGCGGCTGGACGGGTTGGTCGCTGCGACCGTCCCAGGTGGACAGTTCGACGCGATCGGCGTCCGGCCGACCGAGACATTGAAACCGGCGCCGGACAGCTTCGCCGTCGCCTGGGCGACCGGGTTGCAGATCACGTTCGGCATGGAGACCATGTCACCGAAGGCCAGCTTCTGGCTGGGCTTGGTGAACTGGATGGCCGGCTTGCCCACCATCGCGTCGTGCAGCGTGTGCTGGACCGCGTAGTTCACCTGGGCGTGGCTGTAGTGGCGGATGCACGCCTGTGGACAGTCGGCATCGGCGACGATACCGGAGATGGCCAGTTGTTTGGTCATCGCGGTCAGCGCGGCCGTCTGGTCGTGGTCGGTGGTACCGGTCTTGCCGGCGACCGGCTTACCCACGATCCCCCTGGTCGGGCCGGCGGTCGGGCTTGCGTGGCACATGCCGTACCCGGACTGGTCGCCGACCGGGCAGCGGGCCGCATCCGTGGCCGCCCGCGCGACGTCGGTCGGCATCACCTGCTGGCAGCGGGGGCTCGCCGCGGCCAGGCTGTTGCCGTTGGCGTCCTGGATGGAGACGACTGGAAGGGGCGCGCAGTACTTGCCGTCGGCGGCGATGGTGGCGTACGCGTTCGCGACATCCAACGGCGTCGACCCCGATACGCCGAGCGTGAAGGCACCCCACTCCTTGGCGAAGTCCCGATTGTTGGCAAGCTCGTAGTCGCTCGGGTGCTTCATGTCGTTGCTGCGGGCGCGGAACTGGATTCCCATGGACTTGGCGGTGTCCACCACCTTGTCGGCGCCGACCTGCTGCTCCAGCGGCACGAAGAATGTGTTCACCGACCTGCCGAACGCGTCCCAGATGTTGTAGACGCCGCCCTCGTGTGGGGAGGAGTTGCCCGGGCAGTAGTGGTTGCCCTGGCAGGCCGAGGGGCTGTTCGGGTCGATGATGTAGTCGGAGACGAACTGGTCCGGCGCGTTGAATGTGTACGACAGCGGGATGCCCTGTTTCAGCGCGGTGACCATCGTGAAGATCTTGAAGGTCGAGCCGAACTGGTACCCGGTGACGTCACCGCCGCCACTGAGCAACGGCAGCGTGGTGTTGGGGTAGTTGCCCTTGATGCCGCGGGCGCGCTTCTGCGGGTTGGTGTTGAACCCGTTGTGCCGCTGATCGTTGCTGTAGGTGCGGTTGACCGCCATGACCTGGATTCGCCCGGTGCCCGGCTGTACCCCGGCCAACATCAGTGCGTCCCACGGGTTCAGCTCGCCCTTCTTCGTGTCGATGTTCTTCATCGCGGCCGCCTGTGCCTTGACATCCAGCGAGGTGACGATCCGGTAGCCGCCGCTCTTCAGCCGCGTCTCCCGCTCGTACGGGTCGGCACCGAACGCCGGCTGCTGGATCCACCAGCGGTAGAAGTAGTCGCAGAAGAAGCCCCAGTTGTTCTTCTGCACGCTGGTGCAGTCGTTCGGCGTGGTCTTGCCGACCAGCTTCGGCACCACACCGATGGTCTGCTGCCGCTGCGCCTCGGTGATGTACCCGAGCTTGACCATGTTGACCAATACGTAGTTGTTGCGCCGGTCCAACGCCTTGGCCAGACCGTCCGCCGTCATCGGGTCGAACGCGGACGGCGCCTTGACCAGGCCGGCGAGCAGTGCGGCCTGGGCCAGGTTGAGCTGGCTCGGCGGGATGCCGAAGTAGACCTCGGAGGCGGCGTAGATACCGAAGGCGCCGTTGCCGAACGGCGCGATGTTCAGGTACCGCTCCAGGATCTGGGTCTTGGTCAGCTGCTTCTCCAGCGCCAGCGCGTACCGCATCTCCCGGATCTTCCGTCCGGTCGTATCGGCGGTCGCGTCCACGATGTCCTGTGGCGAACTGGAGGAGTACTCCAGCGCCTGGCGCACGTACTGCATGGTCAGTG
>JAFMQQ010000059.1 GCA_017354595.1 Micromonosporaceae bacterium | reverse complement strand
TGCAGGCGCCGGCGTTCGTAGACCGCGCGCCACACCGTCTCGGCCACGGCGGGGTCGGGTTCGGGGGCCGGCTGGATGAGCAGACGCACGCGATCGGCCAGCTGCTGCGCCTGTCGTGCCGACGCTAGCGGCATGGCGGCCACGATCTTCCGTAGAGCGCTTCGCGCGTCGCCTGCCCAGGGGACGCGATCGGACCGGCTCAACGCAACGGCCACGGCGGCGGCCTCGCCCGGGGTGAAGTTGAGCGGCGGGAGCGTCATCGAGCGGTCCAGCACATAGCCACCCCGGCGACCGGGTTGGGCGGACAATGGCACGCCAGCCTGAGCGAGCGCACTGAGGTCCCGCTCGACGGTGCGGACGCTGACCTCGAAGCGCTGCGCGAGCCGGCTCGCGCTCATCCCGCGGGGTCCGGCCGCGCGCAGCTCCTCAACGAGGGCGTACAAGCGGTCCGTCCGGTTCACAACCACACGGTACCGCCGGGGGCTTACATTTCGGCCTCGCGGCCGCCACTGTGGACAGTACGGTCAGCAGGTCGAGTGGAAGAGCCCGCCGACAGCGCACTCTTCGGCGAGCTCGTTGTAGACCTTCACCGCCTCGCGGGTCTCCAACACGTGCACCTCGATCGACCGATCCGCCAGGTGCTGCAGCGTGGCCGGGTCGACGTGCAACTGCCGATCCATGCCGAGGGAGAGCACGATTTCGGTCGCCCCGTTGTCGAGCAGCTCCCCGACGTCGGCCACCTGGACACCGGGTATATGCCTGGTCCCCGTCTCCGACCAGTCCCAGGCACGCCCGCCGCCCGGGTACAGCTTGAAATCCTTGCCGATGCCGAGCCCTGCCACCTCGATGTGGCCCCACGAGATACTGATGATTCTCGGCGACCGCGGATGTCCACTGTGGATCACTTTGCTTCCTTCGCCAGCGAGGCGGAGATCGCGTCCTGCCAGGATTGCAGGAACTCCGGATAGCTCCCGGCAAAATCGACCAGGTGGCGTTCACCCGCCTCGGTGAGGGCGGAGAGGTCGTAGGTCACCGTGGCCGTGCTGCCGCCGTCGGCCCCTTCCAGGGTCACGGTGACGGTGCCGGCATCCATTCCATCCGTTACCCGGGCATAGATGATCCGCCGGCCCTCAGCGCTGTCCACGACGATCCAGGTAGTGCTCCGATGGTGCGCGTCGGTCGTGAAGACCGTTCCAGGAGCGGTGTCATCGGCGGCGGGCGCGGGGAACTGCGGGCTCCACCCGTGCGCCCAGGCCTGCTCGCCGCGGGGGCTGAACAGCCGATACGCCTCCTCCGGCGGCAGCGCGACCGGGAACTGTCCAGTGAGCCGGCGGCGTCGGCCGGGAGCCGTCATTGCTCCTCCTCCTGATCAAGATGCGCCGGTCTATCGGGACCGGTCGAGGAACTCGTCTGGCGATTGTCGCGACGGCTGCTCCGTCGCGCTGGTCGTGGCCGCCATGGTCGCACTGCCGGTCAGCGCGTGGAACGCGCAGATCTCCGGAACCACCTCTGAGACAGCGGTCAACATGCCGTACAACGGCACTATCCAACCTGGACAGTCGACGCACTTCGGTTTCCAGGCATCGTACAGCGGCACGAACACCACCCGACGCTATCGGCATCCGGTAGTTGAGGTGTGCTGCCGGGGGACGCGCCAGCGTCCCCCGGCAACCCGCGCGTCAGCCTCCCCGGACAACATGCCGGGCGTGGGCGAGCGCCTCGGCACGAACCCTGCTCCCACCGGGAACGGATAAGCAGTGGCCAGCCAGGCGCGGAGGTCGCAGACTTCGCTGTGATGGGAGCTCTGGATTCGATCGCCACGCGGGTCGCCGCGGGGACGACCGTACAGTTCCGGCCAAGCGGATCATCGATGGTGCCGCTCATCCGCAGCCGGCAGTTGGTGACGGTGGCACCGGTCAACCCCGACCTGATCGAGGTCGGTGACATCGTACTGGCACGGGTCGCCGGTACGGTCTACCTCCACCTGGTCGCGGCGATCGAGCGCGGTACCGGCCGCGTCCAGATCAGCAACAACCGCGGTCGGGTCAACGGATGGACCAACTACGCCAGGATCTACGGGATCTGTACCGCCGTCGACGGCACACCTCGCCCGCGCGCTGAGGGAAAGTCCCGAACCCAGCCCGGGTGAACACCCAGCCACGCTACCTGCCGCCATGGCACAACCCGCCATCGCAGAACCGGACGCCAAACGGGCAGCCAGATGATCTCTGACTGCCCGTTCTTGCTGGTAGCGGGGCCAGGATTTGAACCTGGGACCTCTGGGTTATGAGCCCAGCGAGCTACCGAGCTGCTCCACCCCGCGTCGGTCCTCCAAGCCTACCGCAACCGACGCGCCAGCGGCAAAACGCCCCACCCGGTCAGCCGGGTGGGGACGGGGCGAGTGATGGGGTCGGCGGGCCGGCCGGTGCCGGCGAGGCGTGCGCCGCCTGTACCGCCTGGTTGTACTCGTTGATCGCCTGTTGCAGTTCCTGCAGCGCCTGCCCGTACGCGACGAAGTCACCCGACTGCTGCGCGGACTTGAGGTGCGCGAGAGCCGTGTTGATCTTGTCTACCGCGAGCGTTACCGCGTCGTTGGCGGGATTCGGCGGGGTGCTTGGTGTCGCGCTCGGCGACCCGCTCGGCGGCGGGGTCGGTGGTGGGCCGTTGCCGGGCGGATTCCCCGAGTTCGCCGCCCCGGCCGAGGTGAGCAGCTTGGCGATCGCGCCGGAGAGCGTCGTATCGAAGCCGACGTACTGGCCGAAGTTGAGCAGCACATACTTCAACTGCAGGTACGCGTTCTGTCCCTGGCTCTGCAGGTACAGCGGCTCCACATAGAGCATTCCGCCGCCCACCGGCAGCGACAGCAGATTCCCCTGGATCAGGTTGGCCGAACCCTTCAACAGGGTGATCTGTTGTCGTACGCCATCGTCGTTCGACATCTTCTGGTCGGCCTGGCCCGGCCCGGTTATCTGCGTATCGTCAGGCAGTTGCAACACCTGCAGCCGCGGCTTGCCGTCCACATAGGACCCGGTGATGAGTGAGGCCAGGTTCTGCCGGCTGCGCGGCGTCATGGCCGCGGTCAGCTGGAAGGTGGATTCGCTCTGCCCGGGGAACTGGGCCAGCAGGTAGTACGGCGCCTGCTTGGCGCCGCCACCGGCCGGGTCGAGCGGCACATCCCAGATGTCCTGTCCGTTGTAGAACACCACCGGATCGGTGACGTGGAACCGGGTCAGCAGTTGGCGCTGCACCTTGAACTGGTCCTCCGGGTACCGGAAGTGCGCCGCGAGCTCCGGTGGGATCGCCGAGCTCGGCTTGATGATGTTCCCGCCGAACGCCTTGTTCCAGGCACGCAGCACCGGATCGGAGTCGTCGAAGGCGTACAGCGTCACCGTGCCGTCGTACGCGTCCACCGTCGCCTTCACCGAGTTGCGCAGGTAGTTGATGTTCTCCTGCGCCTGCCGGGCGAAACCGGCACCGGTCAGCGAGTCACTGGTCGCATCCTGCAGGTCGATCTGCTGCGAGTACGGATAGGTGGTCGCGGTGGTGTACCCGTCGAGGATCCAGACGATGCGACCGTTGACCACCGCGGGGTACGGGTCGCCGTCCAGGGTCAGGAACGGTGCCACCGTCTGCACCCGTTGCCGCGGGTCCCGCTGGTACAGGATCTTCGAGTTGCCATTGAAGACGCTCGAAATAAGGAAATTGAACTCCTTGTACTTGTACCCGTAGAGGACCCGGCGCCAGTACGAGCCGACCGACACGCCGCCCGAACCCGTGTAGGTGACATAGGGCGTCGTCGAATTGCTCGGCCGGTCGTACTCGACGTTCTTCTTCGGGTCGGTCTGGCCGACGATCGCGTACGGATCCATGTTCTCGCCGTAGTAGATGCGCGGCTGCCCGACCGGGATCTGGTCGGTGTCCGCCTGGCACTGCTGCTGCCCGGGGGGTGTCTGTTGGTCGTCCAGGAATCCGGAGACGAAGAACGGCTGGCCGGCGCAGACCGACTGGTTCGCCGGCGCCGCCACGAACCCGAACCCGTGCGTGTATACCGTGTGCTGGTTCTGCCAGTTCCCCTGCTGCGGGTTGAGGTTGTTGTAGTCCAGCTCCCGGATCCCGACCACGTAGTCCTGCAGCTTGCCGTTGAGGTTGTACCGGTCGATGTCCAGCTTCTGGGTGAAGTCGTAGAAGCCGCGCACCTGCTGCAGTTGGGTGTAGGTGCTGGAGACCACCGACGGGTCGAGCAACCGGATGTTCTGCACGGTATTGGCGTCATCGGCGAGGTTGGCCGGTGGTGTGGTGGCGGAGGCGGTGTATTGGGTGGTCTGCACATCGGAGAGCGCGAATGCATCGCGGGTGGCCTTGATACTTCGCTGGATGTAGGTGGCCTCCTTGGCCTGGATGTTCGGCTTGACGGTGAACCCCTGGATCGCGGCCGGGTAGATGCCGCCGATCGCGATCGCCGAGACGACCAGCAGGCCGACCGCCACACCGGGCCAGAGCAGGTTCCTGATCACCGCGTTGGAGAAGACCACGATGGCCACCGCGACCACCACGGAGATCCACGCGAGGATCTCCTTCGCGGGCAGCAATGCATTGACGTCAGTGTATCCCGCGCCCCACACGTCGGGCCCGTCGTTGTGGGAAAGCAACAGGCCGCGCCGGTCCAGCACATAGGAGATCGCCTTCAGCAGCACGAAGCTGGCGACCAGGGCGGTGAGGTGGGCGCGTGCCGCGCCGGTCATCCGCTCGCCGGCGCCCTGCAGCCGTACCCCACCGAAGAGGTAGTGCACCGCAAGCGAGCTGAAGACCGAGAGCACCACGGCGGTGAAGCCGACTCCCACCAGGTAGCGCCAGAACGGGTAGTCGAAGACGTAGAAGCTGATGTCGGTGTGGAACTGCGGATCCTGCACGCCGAACGGCACGGCGTTGGAGAACAGCAGCCACTCCCGCCAGTGCCCCTGCGCGGAGAGACCGCTGAAGAACCCCACGAAACCGGCGAACAGTCCGATCCACAGCCCGATCCGGGGCGCGAGGATCGACCGGTACCGGTCCAGCGTCTGCTGCTCCGGGGAGTGCATCCGCAGGAACGGGCGCAGCCGGTACGCCAGGTAGAGGTTGCCGGCCACGATCAGCGCCATGGCAAGGCCGAAGACCACGAACAGCCCGAGCCGGGTCCACAGCAGAGTGGTGAAGACCGAGGTGTAATGCACCTCGGAGAACCACAGGTAGTCGGTCCACGCGTTGACCAACCAGCCGAGCAGCACGAAAAGCAGCACGACACAGGCCAGCACTATGAAGGTCACCCGCGCACGACGGTTGATGCGGGGCAACGGGGTACGCATCGCCACGGCGCCTACCCTACGGCCTCCACCTGAAAGGCGTTGCCTGGCTGGTACGCCCCGCCCGGCCGGTCCGGGTCAGTGGGCCGGGTCAGTGGGCCGGGCAGAGCGTTGGGGTACCGCCCGACCGCAGCGTCTGCAGGGCGGACAGCGCCTCGTCCAGCGTGCCGACCTTGACCATCTCGAGGCCGGGCACGGCGTTGGCCACCGCCTCCGGACAGTTGTCACTGGGTACCAGGAAGATCGTCGCGGAGTCCCGCTTGGCGGCCCGCAGCTTCTGCGCGATCCCGCCGATCGGTCCGACGTGGCCGTCGTCGTCGATGGTGCCGGTACCGGCGATGTGCTCCCCGCCGGTGAGGTCCTCGGGCTTGACCTTGTCGATGATGCCCAGGCTGAACATCAGCCCGGCGCTCGGCCCGCCCACGTCGTTCAGGGTGATGGTGATCTTGAAGGGATGCGGCTGCCGCTGGTCGAGTTGGATACCGATACGCGCCGTGCCGTCGTCCGCTTTGTCGCTGGTGATACTCGTCGTCCCGGGTACGCCACCGCGGGTGTACCCGATGGTCAGGATGGCGCCCGGCTTCTGTGCCCGGACCTGGTCGACGAGGTTCTGGCTCGACGTGACCGGCTTGCCGTCCACCGATGTCACCACATCGCCGGCCTGCAGGTGCCCGACGGCCGGCAGCCCGGCGACGACCTTGCTGACCACCACCTGCACCGGGTAGCCCAGTTCGCGCAGCGCGGCGGTCTCAGCGGAGCTCTGCGAGTTCTTGAAGTCCTGCTGGTTGGCCTGGTCGACCTGCTGCTGCGTCTGATCCGGCGGATAGATCACCTCGCGCGGTACCACCGCGTCGTCGCCGGACAGCCAACCGCGGATCGCCTCCCACAGACTGATGTCCGGGGTCACCCCGACGGTCACCATCCGCAGCTGGCCGGCGGACTTACTGGTCGGCGTACCGGAGATCTGGATAACGTCCTTGCCACTGTCCTTGCCCAGGGTGTCCCAGGTGGGACCGGGCCCCAGCTCGACGTAGGGCACCCGCACCTGCCACGCCAGCGCGATCAAGACGATGAGCAGGACCGTACCGGTGAGCAGGGTGGCGCCACGGCGTCTCATGCCGGGAAGCCTACTTCTTGGCCGCGAATACCTTGACCGCGAAGACCTCGAACCCGATCGTTTATCCGTCGGCGAACGCCCGCGGCGGGACGGCGCGCCAGCCGGCGCGTACGGTTGGTTGCGTGCCAGACGTACCCTTTGGCTTTGCGCTACCGGGCGGCGCCCCGGATCCGAACGACCCCGCACAGGTGCAGCGGTTCCTGGGACAGTTGCAGCAGTTGTTCGCCGGTGCGAGCGAAGGACCTGTCAACTGGGACCTGGCCCGGGAGATCGCCCTCGGCACGCTGACCGGCGCCAGCGCCGGCGCGCTGCCCGCCGGCTTCGGCTTCGGGGTACCCACACCGGCGGCGGAGCCCGGCGAAACCGGCGAGTCGCAGACACCGGCCGCACCCGGGGACCCGCCGCTTCGCCCGGCCGACCGTACCGAGGTCGATGAGGCGCTGCGCCTGGCCGACCTGTGGCTGGACCCGACCTCCACCCTCCCTTCCGGCATCGCAGCCTCGCAGGCCTGGCGGCGCTCCGAATGGATCACCAACACGTTGCCGGTCTGGCGCAAGCTGTGCGACCCGGTCGCCGGCCGGATGGTGGCGGCCATGAGCGATCTGGTACCGGAGGAGATGCGCGGGCAGCTCGGCCCGATGCAGTCGATGGTCTCCACGCTCGGCGGTGCGCTCTTCGGCGGCCAGCTCGGCCAGGCCCTCGGGTCGCTCGCGGCGGAGGTGCTCTCCGCCGGCGACATCGGGCTCCCACTCGGCCCGGCGGGTACCGCGGCACTGGTACCGGCGAACATCGACGAGTACGGCAAGGGCCTGGAGATCGACGCCGAGGAGGTACGGCTCTATGTCGCCCTGCGCGAGGCGGCACACCAGCGCCTCTTCGGCCATGTTCCGTGGCTGCGCGGGCACGTGCTGGCCGCCGTGGAGGCGTACGCGGCAGGGATCCGGGTCAACCGCGAGGCGATCGAGGAGGCGATGGGCCGGCTCGATCCGACCAACCCGGAGTCGATGCAGGAGATCTCGGTCGAGGGGATCTTCACCCCGGATGACACGCCGGCGCAGCGGTCGGCGCTGACCCGGCTGGAGACCGCGCTGGCGTTGGTCGAAGGCTGGGTCTCCCACGTCGTCGACACGGCCGCCGCGGACCGGCTGCCCAACATGGCCCGGCTCGGCGAGGCGTTCCGCCGGCGCCGGGCCGAGGGCGGACCGGCCGAGCAGACCTTCGCCGCACTGGTCGGCCTGGAGCTGCGCCCACGCCGGCTGCGCGAGGCGACGGCGCTGTGGACCGCGCTGACCGAGCACCGCGGTATCGCCGGCCGGGACGCCGTCTGGGGCCACCCCGACCTGCTGCCCGGTGAGGAAGACTTCGCCGACCCGGAGCGGTTCGCCAGCTCCTCCCCCGACCTGGGTTCGCTGGACGAGTTCGGCGATCTCTGACGACCGGTGCCACCCAGCCGCCAGAGCCGCGATGGTCCGGGTACCCGGATCAGAGCGAGAGCAGGGCGCGCGTCGCCTCCCAGCCCTCCAGGGCCGGATCCAGCCGGGCCAGATCGTCGGGACCGGCCAACCGGTGCCAGCCGGGGCTGACCGCCACCTGGCCCGGGCCTGGTGCCGCCCGGCGCAACGCGGCCGGGTCGGCATCCGCGAGTGCTAGGTCGGGCAGCCAACCCGGCGCCGGTAGCCGCGCCGCCAGGCCGAGCAGCCCCGCCTCCCCGATCGCCGGGGCGACCGAGACCGGCCGGCTGCCCAGCGGGCGGAGCAGCTTGCCGATCAGCATCGCCGGCAGATCCGGGGCGTCCACGGCGACCAGCGCCGCCTGGTCGTACCCGTCACCCGCCGCGGCCGCCAGGACCGTGGGCATGGTCAGCTCGGTCAGCTGGTACACCCGCATCGTTGGCCACAGCACCGCGTCGGCGAGCGACCGGTCGGCGGCGGTTACCGCCACGCCCGCCTCGACCTCGGCGAGCGTGGCGAGGATGTCCACCACGTCCTCGGCGAGCGCCCGCCGCCAGCGATCCGGGTCAACGCCGGGCGGGTACCAGCGGGGTGCGGCGAGTGGCGCGATGACGATACGGGTCACCGGTCAATCGTCGTGTACGGCGTGACCAGAGGCGGCCGAGACCCCCTCCAGGTAGCCGCGCGCCCGCTCCGCTTTCGGGTAGCGACCGACCAGCGCCCAGAAGGTGGCGTTGTGGCTGGGCACGATGAGGTGGGCGAGCTCGTGCAGGACCACGTAGTCGATCACCCACTCGGGCATGTCCATGATCCGATCGGAGATCCGGATGGACCGGTCCGTGGGCGTGCAGGAACCCCACCGGCCGTTCTGGTTGTCGACCCACTTGACGCTGGCCGGCCGGGCGGCGGCCGGGTGGTCCGGGTAGTACCTGTGTGCCAGCCGGGCAGCGCGGTTGACCAGTTCCAGGTCGCTGCGCCGGCCCCGGTGGTCCCGTGCCTCCAGGCGCTGGAGCATGCGATCCACCCACTCCCGCTCCTCGGCGCGGGAGAACAGGTTGGGAATCAGTACCACGACGCGCTCGCCGTCGCGGTATGCCGAGACGGTACGCCGGCGGCGCTCGCTGCGCCGCACCTCGACGACCGGCTTCCTCGTGCTGGCCATGGCGCCGGCTCTAGATCATCCGAGCAGCCCGTTGGCCGGGCCCTGGGCGCGCGCCACGGGAAGCCGCGCCCATCCGGGCCGAAGGCGTCGCGGGGGAACTCTGCACAGTCACGAACGCACGCTAGCCGGCCGCCTCCACCCCATGGCAAGACCCAACACCGAGCGAGGAACCGGTCTCGCCCCGGTATGCCCGGTTCACCGGGAAAATTCCTCCGGCGGGTCCGGTGATCTCTGCGGCGAGCGACCGCCTCGAATCATCACGTAACAGGACATAAACACCTCATCACCGGCGTGTCCTGCCGAAAACGACGGTTGTTCGGGCCGCTGGCGGGGCACACTTCACGGGTCGGCTCCCCAGGGGGTGGGCCAGCCGGACGACAGGAGGACCACCGTGGTGGTGCAGACAGAGAAGTACAACGGCTACTGCGTCAAGTGCAAGGCGAAGCGGGATTTCGAAGGGCACGTTGAGGTATCCAAGACCGGGCGACGAATGGCAAAGGGGAAGTGCCCGGTCTGCGGTACCACGATGAACCGGATCCTCGGCAAGGCCTGACGCAGGCCAGCCGCGCGGCTGGCGGGCCGCCGGGACCGCCTCTGAACGGGGCGGCTCCGGCCGCCCGCCGGGCCCGGGTGTCCGAAAGCCGACAGAAACTGGGGCCGGCCTGTGGACAGCGCGGCGCGGCGTTGTGGACGGCACCGTGCCACGGACAGGTCCTGTGGACAGCCGGCGGTACCGGTCGCCGATTGAGTGACACTCTCCCGGCATGAGTCCCCTCATGCTGATACCCGGACTGCGCCGGCTCTGGCGCGACCGGCACAATCTGCAACTCGGTACCGACCCGACCCGCGCCGTGGTGCTCGAGCTCGCCGATCCGGCGCTGGCCCGGGTACTGGAGCTGCTCGACGGTACGCGCACCGACCGGGGTATCGCCCAGGACGCCGCCGCGCTGGGCGTACCGGAGGCGGCCACGGCGACCCTGCTCGACACGCTGCACCAGGCCGGCCTGGCGATCCGGGCACACACTCTGCTGCCCGCCGGGTTGCCCGAACCGGCGCGGCGCCGGCTGGCGACCGAGGCGGCTGCCCTGGCCATGCGCGGCCGGTCGCCGGTC